>CAYPTO010000079.1:0-6265 GCA_964413625.1 uncultured bacterium | reverse complement strand
TCCCCGCTCGAAAATGACGATCAAAATTTCTGCGATTTTAGATCGCGAATTATAGAACTGGAATATAATGCTTTAATCGGGCCGGTATCTCACAGCTTATATTCTCTTCATCACACACCTTGTATCCGGTACCTTAAATTTACTTGTTCATAAATTACTTGCCAAATTATATAAATACCTTTATTATCACAACGCGATGAATTTTAGTACACGCATACAACATCTTCAGGACCTGATTGGGTCCAGCGAACGCCTTCTAAGCGAAGCTATCCCCAAAGGACATATCGATTTGACATCCTCGGTGCCGCCTTTTCCCGTTCCCGGTGTTTTATTGAATGCGGCTCAAGAGATCATTCGGTCCGAAAACTTAAATTATACCGAAACCTACGGATTGTCAAAATTGCGCGAAGCTTTGGCGGAAAAATACAAATTGACATGGGGAACAGATGGTGTAACGATCACAACCGGCACGACAGAAGCACTATTTTGTGTTTTGGCGTCTGTCCTGAATCCAGATGATGAGTTGTTGGTTCCTTCGTTAACGTTGCGAGGGCATGAATCGGTTTCTTATTTTTTCTCCGGAACTGTCCGGGAATATCCGGTTTCCATGGAGACACCGTATCCTATTACGGCAGAAGCATTGATTGAAATGGTCACATCTAAAACAAAAGCCATTTTACTTAACAACCCTTTGCTTGCAACAGGGCAGTTGTTTGATGTCAAACAATTTGAAATCTTATCGGCTTATTGCGAGCAAAAAGGTATCTTTATTCTTGTCGATGAATCATTTTATGATATCCGTTATGCGGGATTTGAGGCCATTTCATATGCAGGATATGCCGATCATGTGATCACTTTTTCAAGTATGACAAAATTATTCAGTATTAGCGGATTACGTATAGGGTGGTTGTTTGCGCATCCCGAGATCACTGAAGCCGTGAACTCTGTCCGGTATATTTCTTCTACTTGCGCAAATACTTTTTCACAACGCTTTGCTTTGCGCATGGTTCATGGATTGGGCAAAGAAACAGAGGATAAACTATTATCCATTCTTCAAAATCGCAGAAAATTAATGCTTGAAACTCTTCAGCACTATAGCTTTGAAAAATACGTCAAATCTCATGCCGGTTATTACGTTCTCTTAAACATTCAACATGAATTAAAAGAGCCTATGTCCGACATTGATTTTGTTCGTATTCTGAAAGATCGGCATGAGGTCATGGCAACACCCGGCTCGCTTTTTGGACCTGCGGCAAAGGGTTATATTCGCATTTCTTTTGCAACTGAAGAAACGGATATTCAGCATGGTGTGGCTGCCATACGCGAATGTGTTGATGCACAAAATCTGTGATGGCACAAAAATACCACAATGAAAAAGAAATAAGAACAGTTTTGGCCGTTTTTTTATAACACAATAAATCAATATATCATCTTTTTCTGTTCGTTTAACATTCTTATATTCTTCGGACAATTTTAATATTTAATGGGAATCATAATAATGAAAAAAACAATATTGATCTTAGCATTGGTACTATCATGTGTATCTATCCTTTTATCGGCACCGGCACTTAATTTTGCACAATTGGGAGATGTAAAATTGTTCAATGGTGAAGTGCTCGAAAATTGCCGTATGGGTTACCGGATAATGGGAGAACCCAATAAAGATACTTCAAACTATGTTATTTATCCCACCTGGCACGCGGGGACATCCGAGCATGTTTACGGATTGATCCATAAATATAATTTTGTTGACACCTCTTCTTATTGCATTATCATAATTGATGCTTTAGGAAACGGTATTTCAAGTTCGCCCTCAAACTCAAAAACACAAGGGGGAGAAAAATTTCCCGAGATCCGTGTTATTGATATGGCACGGTGTATTAAAGGAGTATTGGACCATTTAGAGATCGATCATGTACACGCCATTGTAGGTGGGTCCATGGGCTCCATGCAGGGATTTGAGCTAATATGTGAATATCCCGATCTTGCCGACAAAGCCGTATTATATGTTAGTTCTCCACGGAATTCAGCTTATGATATTATTCGTCGTAAAGCGACCCTTAATATTATCGATATGGCACGAAAATATGATATTCCACAGGAGGAATATATGCGGTCGGTTCGATTGATCCAAAGTATTAATGCTAAGTCTCCTGAATTCTATTCCAGAGAAATGTCCCATACTGAAGCAGCAGATTTTATAGCTCAATTTGACAACTATTCTCCCGGTATTTATCCTGCCGATAATTTTTACTGTCAAACCAAAGCTTTGAGTACTCACGATATTAGTTGGCGGGATGATTACGACATAGCTAAAACAGCAAAGCGTATTAAAACGGATGTATTTATCATTGTGAATAAGCAAGACCACACCGTATCTCCATGGGAAGCTTTGGATTTTGCAAAAATGATCAAAGCCAAAACCTTAGTGCTGGATAATAATCGTGGTCATTTGGGTATCTCATATGAGATCGAGCGTGTTTGCAAGGCCATGGATCGCTTCCTGAAAAAATAAGATAAACTTTCGTGTTTACTACGAGTAGAAAAACTAAAAAGGAAAAATCATGGATACATTACAAGTCAACAATCTTGCTCCCATTTTTATATTTGAAAATGCGGACGGTAAATCATTCTCATTAGATCAATTTCGCGGAAAACGCGTGGTATTATATTTTTATCCCAAAAACGATACCCCCTGATGTACAAAAGAAGCTTGTTCGTTCCGTGATAACTATGATGTTTATACTGATAACGATATTGTGATCATCGACATTTCTCCCGATAATGCAAAATCACAAAAAAAAATTGCAGAAAAATATGAGCTTCCATTTATTTTGCTTTCCGATCCGGGTAAAGAAGTGTTGAAGTCCTACGATGCATGGGGAGAGAAAAATTTGTATGGAAAAATTACAATAGGCCTCATTCGCAAGACCTTTCTTATTGACAAAAAAGGGGAAATCATCAAGATTTATCCGCGTGTCCGTGTAAATGGTCATTCGAAAGCCATCCTGAAGGAATTCGGCATAGAAAAATAATTTATCTCACACAAAGACACTAAGCACCACTAAGACACAAAGCTTTTTATATCCACAAAAATTCACAAGCTCACAGTGAAGATTTTCCGTCAAAAAACAAAGAACACGGTTTATCTAAGATTTGTTTGAAATAATCTTAGAATACAATCATTTTATGAGCTTTTATCCTTGACGAAGTTTTTTAATATATTCTTACTTAGTGCCTTTATGCGAGGCATTAATCGCCCTCAAATTCGATCTGCTGGGTAATTAAAGCCATTTCTTTTTTAAAGGCTTCGTTAGCTCTGGTGCGTTTCCCAATCTCGCGGACACCATACATAATTGTTGTATGATCGCGTCCGCCCAGGCGAAGTCCAATGGTTTTTAATGAAGCATTACACAATTCACGACATAGATACATCATCACCTGGCGCGCAAGAGCCACCTCTTTTCGGCGCCCCTTACCGATGATCTCATTTTCTGTAACTTTATAGTAGCGGGTCACGACTTTTTGAACCGAATCAATGGAAATGATCCTGTCGCGCTTAACACCTTTTATATCCATAAGAACTGATTTAGCCAAGCCCAGAGTAACATCAATGTGATTCAGAGAAGAACGTGCCAGCATGGTTGTGAGAGTACCTTCCAATTCTCTGATATTCGATGAAATGTTTTGTGCAATAAACTCGATTACTTCATAAGGGATATCAAGATTTTCTATTAGAGTTTTATGTTGAAGTATAGCAATGCGGGACTCAAAATCCGGTGCTTGCACATCGACCATCAAACCGGAAAGAAAACGGGACACAAGACGTTCTTCCAAACCCTCTAGCTCCTTCGGAGGTCTGTCCGAAGTGATAACAATTTGTTTGTCTCGCTGGAGCAAATCGTTAAAAATGTGAAAGAATTGTTCCTGTGTCCCTTCTCTTGATTTTAAGAATTGAACATCGTCAACCAGTAGGATATCAGCTTGTTTGTATAACAATGAAAAGTCGTTTTTCTTATTGTTTTGTATGGCGTCAATAAAGTCACGCATAAAGGTATCAATTGATACGTAAATAATTCGTGAATAAGGGTTCCGGGAATATGCCCGATTGCCAATTGCTTGCAGCAAGTGAGTCTTTCCAAGTCCGGTACCACCATAAATGAAAAGCGGGTTATAAGAGCGACCCGGATTTTCAGAAACAGAGGAGGCCGCAACCTTGGCAAATTGGTTGTGTGGCCCCTCAACAAATTCTTCAAAAGTAAAGCGACTATTGAATGTTGAATAGACATCGGGTTGAGGTGGCTTTTGCTGATTTTGTACTCCCTGTAAAACAGAATTATTGGATCCGGGGGTATCAGACATTTTTGATTCTTGCGCAGTTCGTTCCGCTTGCAAATGGGTATTAATAATAAATTGAACTTTCTTATTTGTCGGGAAATGTTTATCGATGATAGGGGAAAGTGTGTCCCAGTAATTAAACTCAATAAATTCAATGTGGAATTTATTGGGTGCGGCAAGTGTTAGAATGTCATTTTCATTTGAACAAAATTGCAAAGGTGAAAACCATGAAGAGAAACTTTGTGCATTAAGCGAAGCTTCTAAATCCTTTAAGCAAGCATCCCATTGCATTTCCTTGTGAGCTGAAGCCGTATCGAGTTTTATGTTATTCACACCTGTGTCCATAGTTATCCACATTATACCAACATATTTTGCACATTTTCACAATACATATTGTTTGTTAAAAAACAATATCTTATATCAAATTACTCCCCAAAAGACCTAAATGATAAAATATCGCAAAACGTCAGTATTTCAATTATCCACATGTTATACACATATATTTTATGTTTAAACTTAACTTAAAATTAATAAAAAAACAAGGAAAAAAAGAGGGAGATACAAAAAGGGAAGGGAATAAAGGATTGTATTTCCCTTTGCTAATATTTTTGAGAATCAGATGTTCGCTTTTTGTGTTTTTGTTGGGATAATTATCCGTTTCAGTAATAGCTGCGACAAGTTAAAATGATTTTTTAAAATTGGTAAAAATAAAGATCCTCCTTTACCATTTTCTACGCAAAAGTTCCAGAGGATTATTATGTAAAAAAGTTATACTTTTTTACATAATAAAAAAACTTGCGGCTATTTGATGAACCCGTTTTTCACGGTGGGTGCCCGCCACCGGGTTCAATCTTTCTTTACTCGCCATAGCCGTGGCTGGGAGAGAAGACCTGATTTCCGCCGGTATGAACTTTGGCCCCCTATTGATCAATGTTGATTCAAAAAAATATGGGCCGCAAGTTTAATTCAAATATCGGTTTCAACTTAAGGGCAATTTAGCTCAAAGACAATGATTTTTCTTTTTAAAGACTAAAAAATTATGTAGTATTTCGGTGATATGAAACACGTATTGAAACTAAAAATAGATAGCATTGTCAAAGACGATACTTCCTTTGATTTCAAGGCTTTAAAAGACCCGGTGGATATAATACCGCCCAATACTTTACCTTTATTTTGGCATAATGATAAGTATTGGATTCCGGTTTATGGATTTGGTGGTATTCCTGATACAGAAATTGAATTTGATGCCTTGGTTTATGATGAAAACACTTCTTACGAAGTGGTGCTTTGGGACATTTTACAGACAGGTAACCTCAATGTTTTTGATATTGCAAAGGTTATTCAATTATTGGAAAAACATTCACCCGCTTATGATAAGATCCTTTGGGCACGGCGATTAAAGATTGGCTTGGAACAGTGGGATAAAATTAAAATTCTCAGTCATTTCAAAATAGAGTGGAAGATATTTCTTGTTTCAAAAAATGTACCCTTAAAACGTATTATGCACTTTTCGGATCATGATCTGCGTAAGCTTCTGGAGCCCTTGCTCTCGTTGAAACCCGGTATTAATATTTTGGAGGCGATCGCAAATTTATTAAGCGAACTTGCTCATCGTCAAGAAGTATCATTAGATATGATATGGGAAGAATTGGAAATTCCACTAATATTAACAAGCAGCAAAATGCAATCAACGTTAAAACTTCAAACGATAAGAAAAAAACTTTATGAAGCACGTTATCCGATCATTTCACGTTACCGTAAACTTTTAAATGAATATTTGGCACTTATGCCACGAACAGCTGGAGTTGATCTGTTTATTGACCAGAATTTTGAAACATTCGGATTGCGTCTTCAGGCAGATATTAGGTCACGAGGCGATATTGAAAAATTAGAGAGCTGGTTGAAAGATCATAAAATTCATTTGGAA
>CAYPTO010000078.1:0-6333 GCA_964413625.1 uncultured bacterium | reverse complement strand
TTAATTATTCGCTGGTATAAATTTATTATCAACACAAAATTTATAATTATCGTTGGGCTTTGGAAATTACTTTTCCTTTACTTTCCACTCATTTCCCGGAAGAGCCTATTCTTTTATCAATCTTCTCTCTTCGAGTTACGCCCGGCAAGTTTACCGGAGTGAATATTTTTCTTGAGTTACGCGCCACAAACCTTCGCTCTTTCGAGCTTCGGCCTGCAGGCGCGTTACGTCTTCGCACTGTATCCATCAATTGAGGGAAAAGACAGGAGTCACAAATTAATAGCTATTGTACTTATCTTCCCATCTCAATATGCGCCATTTGCCGTCGCTTCCCTTGCGAAAACGAAATGTGGCATCGCCGATAAGCGTGGTATAATCTCCAAGGGTCAATTGATATGATTTGGAAATATCTGCGATATTGGCTGTTCCGAAAAGTGTATCCCGCTCAGACATGATATCTTTTCCGTCCATCTCATAAAATGAACTATCTAACGTTGTTTGCCAGATGAGATCGATGTAATTAAACGCATTCAAAAATCTTCCCGTTGTTTTCAATTCAACCGACCGCATCCAGGAATCGTAATGGCCCGTACCGCTCTCATCACTGGGTTGGTAATACACAAAAACGAATTCAGAATCAATGAGATTGGCGTACATCAAAGAATCACGATAGATATAGGAATATTTGAAATTGTGCAACACCTCGGCCGGACTAGCCTGGTCCGTTTTGTAAATGGAGTTCCCACCATCGAGATCACCAAGGGTTGGAGCAAACATGTTATTGCAGCCGAACGCCAACAGGGTCATAAGAATGACCGAGAGATAGAGAAAAAATTTGATTAGCTGCTTGTGCATGAAAGAATATAAGAAGAGAATGAAAGATTAAGAATTAAAAATGAAACGAAACATCAAATTTATCAGAAATACTATTGTTCAACCCTTCTGGGGTTATAATTTTTGTGGTTGAACCCTTACAGGGTTCTTTTAGGCCTGCCAACTGGTGCCCACCAGCTGGCAGGTCTTTTATAGGAATCCCGTTGGAATTCAACAATAATATTGACGCTATCACTTTTGTTTCCAACAACCCCGACGAGGCTGAATAAATTTGCCATTCACCGATCATTGGTCATAAAATTCCTTTCTTGAAACATCACAACAACTTTCATATATTCTGCCGTATCCCATATAAATGGAGTTAAATATATGAAAGCATTACTCGTCGTTGATATTCAGGAGCGTTTCATCAAAGGCAGCGGTGCCTACGAAGAAGAACGTTTTATAAAAACCGTAAATTATGCCATTGATACTTTTCGCAAAGCGGGTGATCTTATTGTTTATGTCCACCATATAAAAGGCGATATTGCCCCGGGAACACCCGGCTGGGAATATGATGAACGTATCCACATGGAAAAGAGTGCTCCTATTGTCTGGAAAACGACAGGCAATGCCTTTGACGGAACCAATTTGTGCGAGATATTGGACAAATATGATGTCGATGAAGTAACAGTTTGCGGGTTAGTGACTCAAAATTGTATTCGCTCAACCTGTATTGGTGCTATTGATAAAGGCTACAAAACACAGCTGATAAAATACGGCACCACAAACTGGACCGGCGATCCGCAAAAGACTATTGATGATGTTGAGGCTGAATTGAAAGAAATTGGCGTTGTGCTAACTAAATTCTATTAAACCAGGGACGGGCACTCCCCATATATAACATGCCCCATAATAAGGGAACAATAATATGACTGAAGATATCCAACAATTCCTTGATCATATTATGCAAGAACGAAATCTCCATGGACTGCCCGACTTTGAGGGATATTCTCCACTCGAAATGCGGTATATTCTTTATGATACTTTTGGGAAATTTAGTCCCCTGCGTTTACAGAAGCTCTCCGACCGGGACTATAAAAATATTCCCTTGCTCAATCAAATTAAATACCTTGCCGCTTTGGTATCGAAAAACGGAGAAATAACGCTCACGTCCCGTGGGTATTTACCGCCAAAGATTGTTGTGGATATTTACACACAAGGATTTATAAAAGACAAATTTATTGAATTGGGAATCTCAAAATTGTACAGGGAATCCGACCTTGTGGCCGTTAATTTGACCCATATTTTGGCCAAACTTACCGGAATAATCAAAACACGGCACGGAAAGATCAGCTTAACAAAAAGAGGAGAAAAGACAATCTCTGATGATTATAAGTTATTGAAGTTGCTTCTTGAAACTTTCGGCTTCCGGTTTAATTGGGCTTATTATGACGGCTACGAAAATGAAGATATAGGACAACTCGGCTTTGGATTCTCAATGATCTTACTGTCAAAATACGGCCAGAATCGTCACCTTGATACTTTTTATGCTGAGAAATATTTCAAAGCATTTCCGCAATTCCTCCATGAATCTAAGAAACCAAAATTTGGTACGAATAAAAGCAATACCGAACATTGTTATTCCATAAGAACCTTTGACAGATTCTTAAACTACTTCGGCCTGATAAAAATTGAAAATAATAGAGAGTCTCCTTTTGAGAAATATATTACAAAAACAGAACTATATGACAAACTGATCAAATGCCAACCACACAAAAAAGATTACGTTCAATAAATCCCGATCTTCAAACCCGAAATATATATTAACTTATTTTACAGAGGCAATAAATGGGAGTGGAATTCAATGAAGAGCAAATGGAACCCCTTCTCTCAATGATGATCGTATATACAGATCTGAATGAAGACATTTCCAACGCCGTATTAAATAATGCCCATTATACCATGGATCTAAGCCCGGAAAAGCGGGAGGACCTTTTGGAGCTTATCTACATAGAAGCGAAACGCGAACAAAAAAAGCGCCGGCAACATCATTTGGATTCATTATACATTATGATCAAAAATGAGATCTACGATGAAATACAGCCTTTGTCCCGAAGTATCAAGACTTCCAGTCTTCGCCCGAGAGCTATGGGCGGCACAGCGGCGTAGTTGGCCTTCGGCCGGCAAACGTCTTACATATTACGTCTTTACCTCTCTTACCACATCAATCACTGTACCATCTACCCATTTGATCGCAGCAACTACTTTGTCGCCCAATTCGGGTTTTTGGGGTTTCCCGCAGATACGCTCGGCTTCTTCTTTGAGCTCTTGAATTGTCTTCAGCGGTAATCCTGAATCCTTGACTTTATCGATCAGGTCCTGGCGTTTCGGATTTATCGCGATACCGCGTTCGGTGACAATCACGTCAACCAGTTCACCCGGACCGACCAAAGTGGTGACTTCATCACAAATAATGGGAATACGATTTCTAAATAGCGGCACAGGTAAAATAGTGCATTTTGCAAACAAACAATTTTGCCAACCACCGATACCATGCAGCATATAGCCGTCGGAATGTGTGACCACATTACCGTTAAAATTCACATCCACTTCCGTGGCACCCAAGATCATTACATCCATCATGGTAGTAAAATTGCCTTTTGCATGATAATCATAAGCATGAAAAATTGAAATATCGGGATGCTGCAAACGGTTTTCTCTCATGGAGCGAACAGCTTCAAGATCGAAGGTCTGCCCGTCCAACATATATTCCAAACAACCGTCTTCAAGCATTTTAGTTGAATATTGAGTTGAACCACCCACGGCAAAGCGCGCTTTTATCTGGCGCTCTTTGAGCATCTGATGAAAGTAAATTCCAATAGCCAGCGAGGTCCCTCCGGCACCCATTTGAAATGAGAATCCGTCTTTTATCAACCCGGCCGCATCACAAAATTTTGCTGTAAGTTCGGCAATCAATAATCTGTCCGGGCTTTTGGTGATCTGCGTGGTCCCGGAGACAATAAGTTCGGGAATCCCGATTTTATCCATCTCAACTACATAGTCCACAAAATTTCCCTCGATCTGCATGGGAATACACGGAAATTTGATGAGATTGTCAGTTACAACTATTACTTTTTCGGCATATCGGTAATCCGCCAAAGCATATCCCAGTCCGCCGCAAGCCGAGGGGCCGTCGAGCCCATGTCCGTTTCCGAATGGATCAGCTGTTGGAGCTGCAAGTACGGCAATATCAATTTGAATTTCACCGTCCTGAATAGCCTGGTAACGGCCGCCGTGTGAACGTAAAACAGCTGTGCCTTTCATTTTGCCTTCTGAGGTAAATTTGCCCAATGGACCGTTCATGCTTCCTTCAATATGATGAACCACTCCGCTTTCAAGGTGTTTGATAATGTCTTTATGGCAAGGAAAGGACGCCGATGGCACCCAGACAAGATTTTTAACGCCCAATTCGGCGGCAATATCAAAGATCTGATTTGCCACCAAATCACCATTCCTTAAATGATGGTGAGTGGAAATGACCATGTCATCTTTCAGTCCGGATCTGATCAGTGCCTCTTTGAGAGAGGGAATTCGCTTATCGCCATCAGCGGGAAAATCTATTGCTGTGGAAATTGTGGGTGCGTGTGTTTTCCCCGTGGGTCGATATTTCCCGATACCCATAAATGGGACGACTTTTTCTCCGTTGATCTCGGTCGGAACCATACGTCCGACTGCGTTTTTGACCATTTTCATTTATATGATCTCCTGTTGAGATTATCTGTCTTGTTTGCTTGCTAGTTCCATAATGCGAAGTGCGCGTTTTACCACCGGCGGGTCAATCATTTTAGATCCAACCGATACGACGCCCAGTCCTTTTTTCTCTGCCTCTTTGAAAGCATCCACGATCTTTTGTGCTTTCTCAATTTCTTTTTCTGTGGGTGCAAAGGCATCATGGATAACTTTTATCTGACGAGGATGGATGCAACCCATTCCATCGAATCCTAAGGATTTCGATTCCAGCACATTTTCATACAATGCATCCATGTCAGAGACATCCGAAAAAACCGAATCAATAGCTTGAATACCATTTGCTTTTGCCGCATTGACTAACATTGAGCGAGCAAAAAAACTTTCTTTGCCTTCAGGGGTACGCGGCACTCCAATATCAGCGGTGTAATCTTCAAGTCCAATTGCCAAAGCAACAACATTCATAGAAGCTCCGGCTATATCAAATGCATTGATTACACCCAAAGCAGATTCGATGATCGGCATAATCCAAACTTCATGCTCAATTTTATATTCTTTTCGCAGATCATATATTCGTTTATCCACTTTAAGCAATTGTTTAGCTGTTTCACATTTTGGCAATAAGATCAGGTTTGCATGTTGAGGGATTACGGCATCCAGATCTTTTAGTCCGCGTTCACCCTGATTGATACGCACCATGCGTTCAGCACCATAAAAATCAACTGCACGTAAACTATTGCGAACAAGAATACGTGCCTCGTCTTTACGATCCGGTGCAACGGAATCTTCCAGATCTAAAATAATAGCATCTCCACCGTGCAAGCCGGCATTCAGAGACAACTTTGGTGTATTTCCCGGTAAATATAAACGCGAGCGACGCATTCGTTCTTTTTTCGTCCCTGTTATATTTTGCTTTAACATTTCGGGCAAATAACAAATGTTTGTATCAACCAGTTGTTTAATACATGCTTCCAAGCGTGCCGTGATCACATAATCAGGTGCACCGTTATCATCAATAATAACTTTGGCATGTTCAATGGAGAAAGCAGTCATCACATTCGTGATAGTTTCACGGATGGCTTTTTCAAATAAAAGCTTAACCTTACTATTAACCGTAATATCAAATCCCCCGCTTTTTTTAAGAGATAGAGTTATCATACAGTCAGAACGATCAGCTCTTTCGTGTTGTCCGGCATAAGCGGTTTTCACCTTGTGCTCCTTCGTGATTAGTGTCATAATTACTTCCTGTATAGATTACGAAAGTTTTGATTTAAAGGGTATTGTTTTTTAATCAAATTATGGATAGAAAATAATTGAGTTGCTATTTATTTATCGCTTCTTTGATAAGCCGTTCTTTCACAACCTCGATATCAATTTTTTTGCCGAGGATTGAAGAGAGAGAACAAACACTTTTATCATGAATGCCGCAGGGAACAATGCCATTAAAATATGAGAGATCTGTAGAAACGTTTAAGGCAAAACCGTGATAAGACACCTTCTCTTTAATTCGCATGCCAATGGCACAGATCTTTGCATCTCCCACCCACACACCCGGGTATTGAGGGTGAACGTATGCAGCGATCCCATAGGATGCAACCGTACCAATAATCAGCTTTTCAACCCATGCCACTAATCGGCGAGGCGACAATCCACGATCTTCAAGTTTAATGATCGGATATCCTACTAACTGGCCCGGACCATGATAAGTTACATCACCGCCACGATCAACTTTGCGAATCTCAACCTGATGCCGGTTCAATTCATTTTCAT
>CAYPTO010000077.1:0-6476 GCA_964413625.1 uncultured bacterium | reverse complement strand
GTGCTGCACCTGACGTGCGAGAAGGCCCTGACCGACGAGATGGTCGCCAAGGGCAAACTGAAAGCACCTATCGTGATTGGACGTGATCATCTGGACTGCGGATCGGTGGCATCGCCCAACCGTGAGACCGAGGGCATGTTGGACGGCTCCGACGCCATCGCCGATTGGCCATTGCTGAATGCACTGGTCAATACAGCGGCGGGCGCTGACTGGGTAAGCTTACATAACGGCGGTGGCGTAGGCATCGGGAATTCTACGCACGCCGGACAGGTTATCGTGGCTACCGGTACCAAAGACAAAGCCCTCCGTCTCCAACGTGTTCTGGATGCCGATCCCATGACGGGAATTTTCAGGCATGTGGATGCGGGATATGATGAAGCGAAAGATTTTGCTAAAAAGCATAATGTAAATATTCCTAGCATGAAGAAGGTATGAGTTATGAGTACCAGAAGAAATTATAAATTATGGATTATGAATTATAAATAGTTCCTTTTCAATGATCCCGAAGGGATCGAATAACAGTAACCCCGGGTGAAACCCGGGGACAAAGTAGCACTACAACTCACAACCCCGCAGGGGTTGAATAAGTAAATGAGAAAAACATGAAAAATCCAATTAAAATCACTTTCTTTCTGCTAACTCTGCTGCTGTTAATTGCATGTTTTGAACCAACACAAAATGATCAATTTTATCCTATCCATTTAAATAATTACTGGGAATATGAAAGGATCATAGTTTCAAGTGGAAATGTTGATTCTTTGTGGAAGGATACTTTACAATACACCATTGGAGATATGGTAACACCTAGCCATGAAAGTTCATTACTCTTAGGTGCACAATTTTACCCATCGGGTTCTTTAGCTCATCTCATTTATAATGGTGAAGATGGATTATATTATAATGGATTTATTGTTAATGATTCAAAGGGTATCCACGAAGCTCAATTGGTTTACAAATACCCTGTTGCTGTTGGAGATTCTTGGCCGGTTATTCTTTATAACCCAAAATCAATTAGTCCGTTTTACTACAGTAGAGGGATAACCGACTATTCTTGTGTTGCAGTTGATGAACCTTTTATTACAGGATGTGATACTTTTTCAACGATCGTTTATCATAATTTGAACAAGTGGGGAATCAATGGATTCCATCAGCATAATTTTGAGTATTTTGTTTATGGTATAGGAAAAGTAGGAAGTGTAGCATATTTGTCAAGTGATTCAACATATCAGTATGAACAACGTAGAGCTGAAGATTTTAATTACTCTCTTCGTTTAATAGATTATTGTCTATACTAAAAAAGGAACATACATGAAACAGATCATCGAATGCGTCCCCAATTTTTCTGAGGGGCGTGATATGGGAATCATCAAGCAGATCACGGATGTGATCGAAGCGGTTGATGGTGCCCTTTTACTGGATGTGGATCCGGGCAAGGATACCAACCGGACGGTCGTCACTTTTGCCGGTGAACCTGAACCTGTCATGGAAGCTGCAATTGCATGTGTTGCCAAAGCGAAAGAACTCATCGACATGAGCAAGCATAGCGGCGCACATCCCCGCATGGGCGCTACGGACGTGTGTCCCTTGGTTCCGGTCTCGAATATCACCATGGAGGAATGTGCTGAACTTGCCAAAGAATTGGGCAAGCGCATCAATGAGGCCACAGGTATTCCCATTTATCTTTACGGTGAAGCGGCCCGGCGCGAGGATCGCTACAATCTGCCGGACATCCGTAAGGGTGAATACGAAGCTTTGGAAGAAAAACTCAAAGACCCGGACTTTGCTCCCGATTTCGGTGAGCCGGTCTTTCTACCCAAATCCGGCGCGACAGCCGTAAGCGCACGAGCATTTATGCTGGCATACAATATCAATTTAAATACCGCTGATCTTAAAGCCGCCAAAGATATAGCTCTGACCATTCGTTCCACCGGACGGGCCAAGCGCGACACAAACGGTAAGATCATCCGCGATGAGAACGGCAAGATGGTCAAGGTCCCCGGCAAACTGAAATTTTGTCAGGCCGGCGGTTGGTACATCGACGAATACGGTTATGCTCAAGTCACGATGAATCTGCATCGTTTTGATATTACCGGTTTGCATACTGCTTTTGATACGGTCATTGAGGAAGCGGCTAAAAAAGGCATCCGCGTGACCGGATCCGAATTGATCGGACTGGTTCCCTTGCAGGCCATGTTGGACACCGGCGAACATTATTTGCGCAAGCAAGGCGCATCTACGGCATGTCCTGAAAAAGATATTATCAATATTGCCATGCGCTCACTCGGACTTGAAGACACCTCGCCTTTTGATCCCCAAAAACGCATTGTAGAATATGCACTTTAAAATGAAGAAGGCCGGCTGAAACATTTGACCGTGAATGATTTTACCGATCTTTTATCATCAAATGCACCTGCGCCCGGTGGCGGATCGGTCGCGGCATTGAATGCAGCCTTGGCAGCCGGACTTTCGGCAATGGTCGCAAACCTGACCTTTGAAAATAAAAATTATACTGATGTCCATGAAACCATGGAAATTACCGGCCGCGAGGCACAAGCACTCAAAGTTAAAGCCTTGCAACTCATCGATGATGATACTGAAGCGTTCGATGTTTGGATGCAGGCCATGCGTTTACCAAAGAAAACGGATAAAGATAAAGCCAAACGCGATGCCGCCATTCAGGAAGCGGTTCTCGGCGCTATCAATATTCCTCACGGCACTTTGAAATTATGTCTCGAAATTCTCAAACTTGCCGAATATGTTTTAAAGAATGGAAATCAGAATGCCCTGTCCGATGCCGCCGTTTCGGTCAAGCAAGCGCAAGCTGGAGCTTGGGGTGCTTATTATAATGTATTGATCAACTTGCCTTCACTGGACGATCCCGAGAAACGCGAAAACATTCGCAAAGCGGCAAAGAAGACACTTGATGCCGTCGAGAAAAAAGCCGCTGAACTAACGCAATATGCAGAGGAGAAACTGATCCATGATATCGGTTGACCTGATCATTGAGAATGCACATATACTAACGGTCTCGACACATGAAGAGATCGCTAACGGCTGTGTTATTGTAAAAAACGAAAAGATACTTGACGTCTTTGAAGGCATGAACAAAAGCTATAGGTCCGGCACTGTGATCGATGCAAAGGGCAAACTGGTCATACCGGATTTGTGGACTGTCACACCCATCTTGTGCATGCCGGTTCCCGCGCCAATGAATTGCAATATCGACTGCAGGGCATGAGTTACCAGAAAATCCAGGAAAAAGGCGGCGGGATTTATTCATCTGTAAGGGACACCCGCGCCGCTTCCCCTGAAGAACTTTATCAACAATCATTGGAACGAGCAAAACTTTGTCTGAAACATGGCACTACCACCGCCGAGATCAAGACCGGTTACGGACTTAATCCGGCAACCGAAAAAAAGATGTTTGATGTGATCCATCGCCTGAATGACGAAAGCGGTCTTGAAACGGTCGCAACTTTCTTGGGCCCACACGTTTACCCCGACGACCGGGAACCTGAAGCCTATATGGATTGGCTGCTCAACGATGGACTTGCGCTTGCTAAAGACCAAGCAGAATTCGTAGATATTTATTGCGATATCGGAGCCTATACATTTGAAGACACTGAACGCTTTTTAAAAGCAGCAAAAGCAAAAAACATTCCCCTGAAGATCCATTCCGGTCAATTCGATGCGCTTGGTGCCACCGGACTGGCCGCCGATCTGGGAGCGGTTTCGGCTGATCATCTTGACCAAGTTACAGAAGCCGAGTTCGATGCTCTTTTGCGAGCCGGAACAGTTCCTGTATTTTTACCCGGTTGTTCCTATTATCTTAAAACCACCTATCCCGATGCCCGTCCTTACCTGAATGCCGACATGCAAGTCGCATTGGCCACGGATTACAATCCGGGCACTTGTCCTTCGCTCTCCATTCCCATGATGATGTCCTTGGCCGTTATGCACATGGGCTTTACTTCTGAAGAAGCGTTGAAAGCAGTCACACTCAATGCCGCCAAAGCATTGAAGCGTGATAAGATTATCGGTTCCCTTGAAAAAGGGAAACAAGCTGATATCCTTATCTGTGAAATTGAAGGAATAGATGATATTATCACAAATTTTGGAACGAATCTTATTGGAGAAATTATCAAGAAGGGAATGATCGTATCTTGACGGTCTATATATGGTTATTCTGCCTGTGCCGATGAATATTGGTGAAAAAGTATCCGGTGAACACTTTTATTCAGTCCCATAGGGACCCCTTTGGGGGATCTCTCCGAGAGTTATGCTACAAAAATCCATTTTGTATAAATGTCAAATTGTTCTTTTATATTGAACTACCCTGTAGTTCTATTTCTTATAAGAAAATATTTCTACGATATTTAACCGCTTTGCAGTCAACATTATAATTAACCCCGGCGGGGTGAAGATATATCTTCTTGGATAAAGCCCGGGATTAGCAACAATAAATTAATACAACCGTAGGGCGGTTGAACAGCTTGAATGTCAAACTATAAACCTTCAAATAACTCAATATCCCTTTTCATTTTTATTTTATCTCGTTAGTTTCACGATAAGTTAAAAAAGGATTGGATATGAAAAAAATTATTCTCCTCTTTCTGGTGTTAATTTTAACATTGTCGCTTTGGGCTGAAAATGAACTTCCTCATTATGGCACGACATTACATGTCGGCGGATCAGGTTCACTACTTGAGCTTGAATACCAATACAGGTTTTTTATCAACGACAAGCATGCCTTCTCCGCCAGTGTTGCGATCAACACAGTTGGATTTAATATAGGATTTCCCGTCGGACTCAATTACACCTACGGACATAAAAATCAATTATTCGTGGGTCTTCGTTTTGTGCCAAATATATTATTTGATAGCTTTGACGAAGAAGTTGACGTTCCATTTTGGTCTTATCTGGCTAATTTTAGGATCGGCTATGGCCGAGAATTGGTATTGTCTAAACAGAATTATACGCTTTATGTATATCTGTCCCCCTTTATGAATGTAGAGTCCGGAATGGTATTACCCTGGGCCGGGGTCGGGTTAACACATTATTTTTAGAAGCTATAAATAAAAACTGCTATACCATTGAATATCAAATCACGAACAATAGAACAATCGAAATAAATAATGAATGAAGAATATAAATGTTAACCTACCTTTTTCTTCGTCCCGAAGTTTCAGAACTACGAAGGGCAGGCTACGGTTCTTAATTTCTTGTTGCTGTTTTTCTACAATATTTGATCACTACCGTTCTCGAATTCCAAAAAGGCTTCATCGACAGAATAGATATCAATATCCCGGAAATATTCACTCAGGATATTTATCACGCGATGGCTCATATCACCATAAAGTGCAAAATTTGTCAAGAAGACATTTACCTTCTTTGCTTCTATCAGCTGTTTATATTTAAAAAAAGGACACCCATGGGGATACCCAGAGCTTTGGCTTCATTTGAATGAGCAATCACACAACCGTCATTATTGGACAAAACAACCACGGGTGTCCCATTTAGATCTAGGGCAAAAACACGTTCACATGATGCATAAAAATTATTACAATCCACAAGGGCAATCATGGTTTCATCTTCTTGATCACGTAGGTCACAATACCCCAGATCATGGAGTCATTATCCTCGCCGACGGGAATGGGATCGTAGCCCTTGTTTCCCGGAATGAGAAAGCAGCTATCCTCCTATATGCACACGTTTGACGGTAAGGTCACCCGTCAATGAAGCACACTGCTATTGCATCATTCGTGGGATCAATGGAGCTCTATAACTAAAACATCTCCATTCAGGATACCAATATCCTGCATGGAATTGCCTTTTACACGACCGTAAAAAGTTGCATTGGGATTTTTAATGAGCTCTTTATTCAGATCTGGGCTCATATCCATATAGTCGCCGGCTGGAGAAGGGAATCCTGCAGAAATATTTTTCGCATAAGAGAGTTCCAGTTTAGTTCCGACATCTGCAGAATAGAAATTTATCGTATTTATTTTTTTTAGTTCGGGAAAGTTTCATCTTTATACCCGATCGTAGTCATCCTCAAATCGTGTGATATCATCTTCGCCGAAATACGAACCTGTTTGGATCTCAATGACCGAGGCAGGTACATTTCCAAGATTCTTCATTCTGTGCTTTGTCCCGTGTGAAATATAAATGTGCTCATTTTCGGGATAATCTTCAATATGATCTCCAATCGTGATTCGCATACTGCCTTCTACGATGATCCAATGTTCATTTCTTTTTTCATGTGATTGGAGCGAAAGCCGGCACCCCGGATTGACTGTGATCTTTTTTACCTTAAAGCCCGGTGCATCAATTAAAACTTCAAAGTAGCCCCAGGGACGTTCTTCTTTATATATAGTCACACTATGCTCCTTTGTCTGTAATGATTTTCTTGGTGGCTTTTCGACGCACAATCATAAAAAATGATAAAAGCAATACTGCTGATGCTAAATATTGTA
>CAYPTO010000076.1:0-6535 GCA_964413625.1 uncultured bacterium | reverse complement strand
TCCCTGTTCGATGTGCGAACCAGTTCTATCAGATCATGTTTGGCAAAAGTAGTTTTGGTTAAACCATCAATAATATCATCGATACGTGACATGGCACCGCGTTCGTCGCGAAGACGTTTGTAATACAATAAAGGATCTACAATGCGCCAGCGGGCGTAGGTATCAACCCAAATATAGCGTTTATCTTTTGTGGTAACCTGATTGGAATTCCCACGCCATTCCAGAAACCGTTTATCAAAGACATGAGTGGTTTCTAAAAATGGGATCTTGAAATGCAAGCCGGGATTTACGATAGTACGGATCGGTTTACCCAAGCGCGTTATAACGACTTGCTCGGTTTCATCTGCAACGAATAAACCTGATGCTGCAATAATAAGGATAACAACGGCCAAAACGGCTATGACAATAATACTTGTTCTTTTCATGGTGGTCTCCTTAATTATCCAAGTTTAGGAGCGGTAAAACGCCGCTACCGGTTTCGTCAATGATGAATTTCTTTCTCATAACAGGTAAAACTTTGCCCATGGTCTCGAGATAAATTCGTTGTCTCGTGATCTCGGGTGCTTTTTCGTATTCTTTCAGCACCGCAACAAATCTGGCCACATCACCCTTGGCACCGTTGACACGCTCAGATGCATATCCTTCGGCTTTTTGAATGGTCTGTAAAGCTTCACCCTTGGCTTTGGGAATGACTTTATTGTATTCGGACCGTGCCTGGTTGATTAGCTTTTCTTTGTCCTGTTGCGCCTGGTTGACTTCGTTAAATGATGCCTTTACGGCATCCGGCGGATTCACATTTTGTAGAACGACTTGCTTGATGCGAATACCGGTTTCGTACTGTTCGCATAGTTCCTGTAACTTGGTTTCAACCTTTTGGGAGATTTCCTGACGGCCGACCGTTAGCACTTCGTTCAATGTGCGGTCGCCGACCACTTCTCTCATGCTGGCCTCGCTCATGTCGCGCAAAGTCTGTTTCGAATTTCTGACCTTGAAGAGAAATTTGTAAGAATCTTCCACACGATATTGGATGATCCATTCAACAATAACAACATTAAGATCACCGGTCAACATCATAGACTCATAATCAAAATTGCTTCGTGAATATTGTGAGGTCACACCGGCTTTCAATGTGCGAAAACCAAATTCTTCTTTTAACTGACGTTCTACTGCAACCTGATAAACCTTATCGATCACCGGAATCTTTAGGTGAAGGCCGGGTTCGGCGGTTTTCATATATTTACCGAATCGCAAGATAACACCCACATTCTCTGCCTGAACCACGTAAAATCCACTTAAGATAATAATAACAATAAGTAGAATAATACCGATGTTCAAGATTTTTTTAGCATTGAGTGTAACGCTATTTTTGACTTCTTCTGCGTTAACCATACTGTTCCTCCGTTTTGAGTTATTCACAAGAATGTAAAAAAATATTTATCAATATGATATATATTTCGTAATTTTTCGTGAATGTAACTATTGTAACTACATTGGAGTTCCTTTGGATAATCTTAATAAAGCGCTTAATTGTGATAAGTCTGTGTTTATTCAAGCTTGTGCAGGTGCCGGTAAGACCTTTGCCCTGACAAAACGCTATGCTGCCATTTTGGATCGTTTCGCCCAAGAAGCTGTGGAAGGAGTTCCCAATGAGCAGATCGACCATAGAAAGATCTTGGTTATTACGTTTACCAAAAAAGCTGCAGGAGAAATGAATCAGCGCATTTACGAAGATGTGAACATTTTGTTGTCGGGTGAAGAGATCAGGGAAATGAAAGGGCAGAATTTTTGTCCGACACTTCGTAAAAATGACAAATCCGTCCAAGCATTTACAAGTAATCTGAAACTTACATTTTCGCAGAATTCCATTTCTACGATCGATAGTTTTTGCGCGGGTGTCTTAAGGGAATTTTCTTATAAATTGGACTTGGATCCACAGTTCCTTTCTCAAGATGAGCACGACACCAAACGCTTACTGAATGAGATTCTTGATACCTGGGTTTCTGAGAAACTTGTTTCAGAACTAACATATTTCAATGCATTACTGGATGATCTCAGCTTTTCTCAGATCAAAGAGATACTTAAAAGCATGTATGGATCAAGAGAAATTCTGGATGATTATATTAATAAATTTGAGAATAAATCGAATGATGAGATATGGCGCGACTGGCTGATGCTTTATACTCCTGATGTAGATACAATAATGATGGAGGTAAGGTTAAAATCTTTATGGAATGAAGCTCAAGAAAAATGTAAAGATAAGAATGACAAACTATACTTATTATTTAAAAGTTTGATTGAGCATTTAAAAGAAATCCAGATATACACATTACCCCAAGAATATAAAAGCGCTTTTCTGAGCAGTGTTATCAATGTAAAAGGCGATTTAATTACAACTAAAAATTCCAAGCTAAAATATAAAGATAATGTGCCGGGAAATGTTAAAAATTGGAATAATGATTTTAAAAAAGATGCTCAAGAATGGTTCGACTTCATCAAAACATCTCTCACCATTGAGGAGCTCACCAGCACTCCCGGCCCACAGGACCAGAAGATCATTCCCTTATTAAAATCTTTGATAACGTGTTACCGGGATTTTAATGAATACTTTTATAACATCCGCATGGATCGGGATCTCCTGGACTTCTCAGATATCATCATACTGACTCACAAACTTCTAAAGGAGCATGAGGATGTGCGCAGGACACTAGGTAAGCGTTATCGGCATATCATGCTGGACGAATTCCAAGACACTAACCCTTTACGTTGGCGGATCATCAAAATGATCCTGGACGCAGGCGAGGACATTAAACTATTTATCGTGGGGGACAGGAAGCAATCTATTTATCGTTTTAACAATGCTGATGTCACTGTAATGAACACCGCTCAAAATGTTATAGAATCTCTCGGCGGTGATCTTGTAGATTTTAATGAAAACTACCGTTCTTCACAGGCATTCATCAATCAAGTGATCAATCCGCTTATGACTATGATCCTGAAAAGACCCGATGAGCCTAAAGAAGAGTACGAAGCTGATTTCAAGGAGACGCATAGTCCTGTCAACAAGGAGGGACTTTCCTCAACTCTTGAGTGTATTTGGTGTGAGCATCCAAAAGATGAAGAAGAGTATATTCCCGCCTATCATACGGCTTACCAAGTGAAGAAACTGTTGGAAGATCACGAAAATAGCAAGATCGATAAAGAAAAGGACAAACCACTGATCGCGGTGCTCTTGCGACGTTTTACCAGAATCTCGGAATATTTACAAGCGTTCCATAAGTTCGGAATCCCGGTTTCAATTTTCGGCGGAAAAGATTTTTATGCTTCTCCTGCTTTGAAAGATATTTTTTATCTGATCTCTGTGCTGGATAACCCCTTGGATGAGCATGCCCTGATCGGACTGCTGCGCTCACCCTTCTTTGCTTTGCCAGATCCCGTGATTCATCTTTTGGCAAATCGAGGCGAGATTGCGGCCTTTGATGCCATGGGCTCCATTCCCAAGCTGCAGAGTACTTATCAGGAAATCTTAACATGGAAAGAATTATCCAAAACCATGGCCTTGGACGAACTGATTGCAACGATAATGGATCGTGAAGATCGTGAATTGGCCTATGTGTCCGAATTGATGCCGGAACAGCAATTGGCAAATTTTGATAAAGCATTGAACATCATCCGCGGACTGCAACGCAACGGCTCATCATTGCGTGATATACGGGAGTTTTTGCACTATCAGATAAGTACCCGGGTAGACGAGCCTCAGGCGATTTATCCCGGGAAGGCAAGAGTACAGATCCTGACCGTTCATAAGGCAAAAGGACTGGAATTTCCCATTATTGTGATCCCCGAAATGAACAGTAAGAAGAATAGCGATAAAAATAAATTTCGCTACGGCAGGAGTAATGGCTATCCTGAAATATCATTGTCCCTGGGAGACGACGAGAAACCCGGTATGCTTATGCGTTTGAAGGAAATTGCGAAAAAAGAGGAAGAGGCAGAGGATAAGCGTGTTTTTTATGTTGCCGTTACACGTGCCATTCATAAAGTTTTGCTACTGGGTGAGGGTGAAAAAGCTCTGGCGAACAGCTGGTGGACAAAATACGTTCTGGGTATTCCCGAAGATCCAAAGAAAGAAGATCTGCAAATTCAAAACTGGAATTCAGCTATTGATGTTCTTTCAAAGGAAAAGATTATACCCGAAGCAATAGCCCCGATCGTCAAAACACTTCCCTGGAAAGAAAAAGATCAATTCGATGATCCGGGTAAATACTTGTACCGTTCACCCCATGATTTTATGGGAGAAAATGAAGAATTCACGTTCGAGAATGTTTCCAAAGGACTTGGTAATGCCCCGGGAAATATTTTTCACTACTGTATGGAAAAGGCTTACCTCGATCCCGATAAATTTGAAAATGAGATCAGGATTTATCTCTCAGAACGGTATCCCGAGCTCCCCGAACAGGATATCATGGCAAAACTGAAACCTTGGCTGGATAATATCAGGACTCATGAATTGGCCGAGATTCTGTTGGATCCCAATATTGAAAAATATCCCGAACATAAGGTCAAAGCCTGGCTGGGTAACGAGCGCGATATTGTTCAAGTTAACGGAAGTATTGATCTGCTATATAAGCAAAACGAGCAATGGATCATTTTGGATTACAAAACGGATGCGACAAAACGATTATTGTCATCCTATAAAAAACAATTGCAGAGCTACCAGTGGATGCTGAAGCAAGCCTATGGTATTGATGCTGTTGCCAGACTATATTTTGTGTCCTTAAATGAGATTGAAGAGATCGAATGGAATGAAAATTATTTTAATGAGCTACCTCTTAGTATGCATGTAGAACCCAAATATCCGACGTCATCCATGGACCTTTCTAAATTGATCCCCGAGATCAAAGACGGCAAACTGCTGATCTTATGTGCTTCGGCTCAACATGAAGAGCAGGTGTATCTTGCCATGGCAAGAAAAGGATTACTTCGTCCGGATATCAAGATCAGCACGCTGAGCAACTTCGTGCATGAAGGAAACGAAGAAGGTATCTCCCAAGATAAACTTCGACTCATGATCAGGCATAGAAATCCGGGTATGAAGAACGGTACAGCCGATTTGCTGGCAAAAGCCTTGCGTAATGAAGAATTATTGAAAGGACATATCAAAAAAGATTTCCTGACATATTTTAAGGATATTACATCCATGCCGGGTTACCGTTCAGCTGCACATTCTTATCATTATATCAAAACTGAGAGCCGGCGGATCATTCTTTTGGACGTATATGCTGAGACGGAGCTTGAAAAAGCACTGATCGAAAAATTAAGCATAGAAACAGATGTGCGTCAAATGTCATTGAGTCCTGACGAACATGTGGAAAAATATACCCTGTTGGAGTCTTTTTCTCCCAGAGAAGAGGTTCTGGCCTGTGCACAACATATCAAAGAGAACTGTAAAGAAAATGAACAAGTCATGATCGCGGTTGCTTCCATGGAAAAATACGCCCCTCATTTAAAACGGCAATTTCCAAAATTGGGATTACAAATAAGATTTATTGGTCCACGTTCTCTTTATGAATTGCCTTGTATCGGCTTGCTGATGAATTATCTCAAATTATGTACAAAGGGAAGACAAGATTGGAGCGAACTTGCTCCGGTTCTTATGCATCCTTTGATGGAAACCGGTGATCATCTTTATAATTTTGATAAGTCGGTCAGACAAGAGCCCATGAAAGAAAAAACTATTCCCCAAAGCGATCTTCGTTTGTGCAGAAAGAGTTCTGACCTGTTGAAAGCCGTAAAAGAATTCTCTAACGGGTTAAAGAAAGATAAAGATACGGATACTTCTAAAGCCTGTTATAAATTCCTCGAGATTCTGGAAAAGGTAATTAATGATTTAGCTTTGATCAGCGCTCAAACGGATATTCTTGCGATATATCGGGAAATGTCCGAAAGGATCATAACAGAAAGTATTCCTCGTAAGGATCAATGGAATGGTATTCCTGTCGTCGGATTGCTGGACAGTTTGGGTGTTCACGCGGACAAGCTGTATATTCTGGGTATGGTGGAAGGCGATATTCCACGACAAGAGAACGAAAACCCATTTTTAAAAAAGAACAAAAATTATTCTCTGGAATTGAACCAACATTTTATGGATGAATGGCTGAAATTGGGTGAGAAAGTCATATTCAGCACCTCTATTCATGCAGAAGACGGATCCGAACAAACCCGGTCTTCCTTTTTAGAAGACTTGAAACTAAAGACCATTACTATTGAGCCTTCGGGACGCAGAGAAAAACTATTAACATATGCCGGCCGAAAAATATCAGGCGCAAAGACTGCTTTGATCGAACGTCATCATGAGATCCTGGAAAAACGGAGGAATAAATACAGCGGTGATATTGACATAAAACAAAAAGAATTCAATGTTTCGGTTACCCAAATTGACAAATTGCTGACCTGTCCCATGAAATTTTATTTTGATACGATCATGAAATGTTATCCCATGGATAAGGAAGAAGTCCTCTATTGGGGAAGCAAAAAA
>CAYPTO010000075.1:0-6596 GCA_964413625.1 uncultured bacterium | reverse complement strand
AATTTGCACTTTTGTTAAATCAATCCCACCCTGAGGCGGAATATGATCCCAAGTAAGTGTTCTTTCTTCTAAACAAAGATTACACTTTCCAAATTTTTCTCTTTTTATTTTTGCGTAGAACAAGGTTTAATTCAATTCTGTTATGATTAAGTTTAATATAATATTTTTTCTTTACCAAGCTGATTTTGGAGATAATGCTCTACACCATAAAAATACACAAATCTCGCGTTTAGCACACCAATATGCTCGGATAGATAGTGTTGGGTATATGAAAAGCATTGGTAAACAATATGGCGCTATTAAAATATGACGGAGAAATTAAGTCTCAGAGAGATCCTGAATAAGCTTGCCGCTGGCCCCCGAAGCTTCGGGGTTCAGGATGACCACCCTTCGCTAAAGCTCCGGCCGGCACGGCCTACGAGACCCCGCCAGCTGGCGGGGCTGAACAATCCTGAAACAAGCCTGAAACAAATTCAGCCTGACATTGTTCAGGATTTTCAGGATAACGTGTGAGTTTCCCCTTCTCGCCTTCTTACCTTCTTTTCCGACCAGCCAACACCCATCCGCCAGCTGGCGGGAGGACGAGCTGGCAGGTCTTTTTGTCGCCCCTACAATACCGAAAATTGATGCAATTGAGAAAGGCGGAGCGATTTAAAGACCCCGGATGGGGTCTAAGAAAAATATAAACAAATTCACGCTCATTCCCCCAGCCACCGCGGAGTTGAATCAGTAACAAAAAACTTGTACAAAGAAAGCAAATAGTCCTGAGAATTGAATGATTATTATAAAACCTATTCAACTCCGCGGTGGCTATTGGGGGTGGGAAAGCTTTTAACCCCGGGTTTCACCCGGGGATACTCTTCTTTGATCCCATTCGGGATCATAATATATAAATTAAAAACCCGGCATTGCATGCCGGGCTATTATAGGATATCACCCCTCCATTCGTCGGGGTTAATATGTATTTTTTTCTTTTTATCCTCTTATCCTATCAACTTTATCGACTCATCAACGCTCTCGGGTTAATTAATAAATTATTTATTCTATCAAAAATAAATGGACGAACACATAGGTTCGTCCCTACTATTTATCGACTTTATCGACCCATCGACTTTATCAACTTATCAACTTTATCGACCTATCGACCTCTTTCTTTAAAGGTCACTTAAAGGATTCATCAAAAAATCAATAATGTTTATTCTCTTTACACCCTTTTTATTGTCTCCCCAAATTTTATCCATGGATAAGACAATTTTCTGATAATTATCATTGATCTTTAATAAAGATCGAAATTCTCTTTCTACTGTTTTCTTGTCGGATAGTAAATATGTAACTTGAAAGTATATTTTTTCATTATTCTTTTGTGCAATAAAATCTACCTCATAACTATCTAGCTTTCCAATAGTAACTTTATATCCTCTTCTTAAAAGCTCAAGATATACAATATTTTCGAGGAGAATAGAGATATCATCATATCTATAGCCCAAAACACTATGTCTTATACCAGAATCTGAAGAATAATATTTTTCATATATCTCCAAATGCTTCTTCCCCTTAATATCATAACGCTGAGCTTTAAATGTAAGAAAAGCATCACTTAAATATGAAATATAATTTTGGACAGTATCTACACTCACCTTAATATTTTGCGATTTTATGTAATCTGAAATTCTTTTTGCAGATGTAATATTTCCAATATTATCAAAAACGAATGAAGTTATCCTTTCAAATACATTCACATCACGAATAGCATAACGTGCAACGATATCTTTTAACAAAATGGTGTTATAAATGGAATTAATGTATTGAAATATAATTTCATCCACCAATGGCAAGTCATGAATACCGGGTAATCCTCCAAATTTAAGATAAAGCTGAAATTCATCTTCGATTAAAGAGGCTTGCACTCCTCTAAACATTAAAAACTCTTTAAAGCTTAGCGGATACATTGAAATTAGCACGTATCTTCCAGTCAAGTACGTTGCCAATTCAGAAGACAACATGCGAGAATTTGATCCGGTTATATATATATCAATGATTCCTTCAGCCAAAAATGAATTAACGGCTTTTTCCCAATCTTTGATTTCTTGTATTTCATCAATAAACAGATATTTTTTCTCACTATTAG
Source organism: uncultured bacterium (assembly GCA_964413625.1). GTDB lineage: Bacteria > Fidelibacterota > Fidelibacteria > Fidelibacterales > Fidelibacteraceae > M50B103. The sequence continues at coordinate 4,468 of CAYPTO010000075.1, read as the reverse complement.
CCGATAATTTTTCCTTTACATATAGATTTAATTCAGAATAATCTTTAATGAATTCAAATTCCAGTAGTTCTTTGTTGATATATAATATATTCTTCTCGGAAATCCCTTTATCAAGCAAACGCTTGATCAGTAATTTTATAAAGGTGCTTTTTCCACACCTTCTAATACCGGAAATTACTTTTATTAACGGTTTATCAATGTAAGGAGCAATTTTTTCATATATTTCATTTCTCTCAATCATCTGACACCTCTTTATTTCGACTATACTCGAATCTTTTAAAGAATAATGATTTTATTTCGACTATACAAGAATCTTTTTGAGTTTTTATGCTTTTCTTCGACTATAGTCGAATCTTCTATATACAACATAAAATAATGCAGCCACTTGGGTCCGCATCTACATATTCATCCATGTGTGATTTCGGAGTCGCCCCAATTTTTATCTTCATAGACAGTTCAACCCCTCGATTTCACTCGGGGTTGATTATCTTTGGAATACAAAAACCCGGCATTTCATGCCGGGCTATTATAGGATATCACCCCTCCATTCGTCGGGGTTAATATAAATATATGCTCCTTCTTCTCTTCTCGAACTCTCAACCCATCAACTATCAACCATCCAGCCTACTCCGTCAGCTGACGGATACGGCCGACACGGCACTGCATCATCCCGCCAACAGAAGGACGAGCTGGCAGGTCTTTTTGTCGTCCCTACAATACCGAGTTTTGGTGCACATAAAAAAATGGGCGGACACTTGGGTCCGCTCCTGTTTATATCTCATATCCTATATCTCATATCTTATATCTTTCGCCTTCTTTAGAGGTCTCCACCCAAGGACCACAACCATCTTGGACCGGAAAATCCATCACCATTATATTCCCAGGCGCAATCAATACGAAGCAAGGCAAAACCAAGGTAAACCCGAATACCCATACCGACGGATCCGATCATATCCTGCCAGGTATTACCAATCATCCATGCATCATTTTCCACTAATTGCAAGCTATCGGTCCATGCGGCTCCTACATCGGCAAATAGCACACCTCTAACCTGGAAAAAGGAAATCGGCGGTAATCCCAATTTTGCGTATTCTATAAAAGGAAATCTGAATTCAGCATTGAAAAGCATGAATTTATCACCCCAGGTCTGGAACAGGGTAGCACCACGCACCGGCATAATATATTCACTAAGATAATACATGCTCAACTGATCTGAAAAGCTGTCGCCGCTATTCCCAAAGATCGGTGCATTGGGATTATAAACGTAATTGATCCAGTTGTCGATCCCGCCCAGTAAAAAAGTCTGTGGATCAGGTCCAAAGGAAGCTCCACCATTAAAGCGGAAGGCAAGATGATAATTATTCGTGATCTTGAAATATTGACGAAAATCTAATTTTGCCGTATAAAATACCGGCGTTTCAGCTGTTATTTTTGGTGACATATCCAAACTGAGTCGATAGCGGTTTCCATCCATCGGACCAGTGTATGAAAAGATCGTATTATCTTTAACAAGTGCCAGTTCCGTGCGAAATTCATGAATATCTTCATCGTATAGTGCCGCTATTGCCGGATCATCCAACAGATCCCGTTTTATATAATAATATGAATTGTTCAACTCGATACGATGATATTTATTGATGGGATAATCGACCATAAAGTTTACACTTCTATTGGTATAGCGTGTCACAAAATATCCGAAGGGATTTGTTTCCGATATTTCTCCCGGAATATACGTGGCATAATTATCAGATTGGTTCACCACAACCAATCCAAAATTGGGACGATAACGACGGTAATAATAAGCCAGAGCATAATCCGAATTCTGGAGGTCAATATAAAGATCGGTGCTGATATAGACCTGATGATCACCCATGACATCCGAGAACATGAACGCCGCCTGGCCTTGTACGCCATAAAAGGTGGAAAAACCAAATTGGCTGTCCACAAGATCCAGCGAAAATTTTGTTTTATAAGGCTTGTCTATATAGTCGCCTTTGGTATCAATGATCTCTGTGCTATCCATGGCCACGATCTGGGAGTCGGGTGATTCTATTCCATAGGCATATTCAGGGACAAATACATAATCCACATAATCCGTAAGACGCTGTATCTCATCATCACCCTTCACGATCCGGACTTTTTCATTTTCGGGTTCTATATTCTCTGTCAATCGACGGATACGTTCTTTTTTCATCATATTTTCAGTCGTATCAAAAGGCGCATAGGTGGATTCAGTTAAATAGTGCGTTGGGTGCAGCTCTTTCTTTTCCATTTCAAAGGGATAATTCATGCGAAAAATATCCCAGCCATAATTTTTAAAAGCACAAAAGATCAAATTTTCTCCCTTGCGGTCAAGATTCAAGTGAAATATTCCGCCTACCACATTGGTGATCGGATATGCATCGCCTTTATTGGGCTGAATATAGATATTATTAATGCCATTGGCATCCAAGGTATAAACGAATCCCCTTCCCTGGGGATCCATGAAGGGATAATTCTCATCATGGTCAGTCTGTGTTTTTGCCGTTTTCATTTTTGATCCGACATTTACCATATAGATATCACGTTGATAAGGATGGCGCATATCACGAACTTCTTTAGATTTCAAACGCTCGCTGACATATACAATATTTTGTCCATCGGGAGTCCATTGGGGATTTTCATCACCAAAGGTATCCTGAGTTAAATTCACAAGGATCCTATCCTGTAAGTTATAAATAAAAATATCGCTTTGGGACCCGTTGTGACCGGAGAATGCTATGATATTATTATCCGTCGGATGATAGGCGGCCGAAAATACGCCTTTGAGTTCCGGCATGGGATAAAAGGTCTGTTTTCCGCTTGCTACGTCAACCACGACCAGTGCATCATGCTGACCGCTTTTAGCCGCGAACACTATATTTTTTGAATCGGCGGACCAAGAAATACCGGGCGACATCCACTTCAGTTCTTCAAGACTGGCTTTTCTCTGACCCCTTACAAGACGTTTCATTTGCTTGCCGTCCTGAACATCCATCAAATAAATATCCGCATATCCTTTTCTGTCGCTCAGGAAAGCAATTTGGTTCCCCGAAGGCGAAATGGCAGGAGCGATATTTTGAACATTTCTCATTTTTTTATGGTCGGTCAGACGCACTGAGATCTCACGGATATCCTCACTCATACTGATATCGGGCCAATACATTTTTTTTATATAATAATGCCATTCCTCGGTAAATTCTTCTTTAGACATATTAAATGTGTACTGTATGCCTTTTTCGACATCATGATAAATTTTTAGTTTGGTATAAAATTCCGTTAATTTTTGATACCCATAGGTCTCGCGGATAAATTTAAAAATGCTTTGTCCGCCCTTATAAGCATAGTAACCCGTCAATGCCTCCAGCGGATAGGCCTCAAATTGAGTGTTGTAGGCAAAATCACGCATGAACATATCGGCTTCGGTATCCCAACGCGAAGATTCGTATTCAGCACTTCCTTCCGCCAGCCAAAGCGGGATATTCAATCTGACCGCTCCGGAAATGATAGATTGGATACTTCCGCTGTAATAGAGATCATTCATAAAGGCATGGAGAAGTTCGTGATGGATCACATGTCGAAAATCACGATAGCTTCCTTCGAAGGGAACGACCACGCGGTTCTTGAACAATTCGGTAAAGCCGCCCACGCCTTCAGGCATATAGGAATTAGTTGTATTGGTTTGCTGAAAATCATTATGACTATCATAAACAATGATGGCATAACGTTTCTTTAGATCCCAGTCCAGTAGTGTAGAAATGGATTCGTAGGCCGATTCGGCTGTTTTTGCGCAAAAATCCGATATGACTTTATTCTCACCATTAAAATAAATATTGAAGTGTTTGCTCTGAATAAAATTCCAGTCGAACACATCATATTGAACTTTATTTTGCCCAAATTGAGCAAAAGACAGGTTGAAAACCAAAAGCATAAAGATAAATATGTGTCGTAATATTCTCATTCGCTTCACTTTAATATGCTTCCTAACTACAAGATAAGTAAATTGTTTCTTGCTTTTTATTTTTCGAGTTCTTTTTGAAGGATCGCTATAATATCGGCATGAATTTCCTCAATACTGCGATTACCGTCAATTATCTTGCAGCGATCAGGCTCTTTCTCTGCCAAAGCAAGATAGCCCAGGCGGACGCGAGACTTGAATTCCCGATTTTCACTTTCCAGACGATCGGCTATCCCAACCCGTTTAGACGAGACATCAAGATTGGTATCGATAATAAATGTCAGGTCCGGGATAAGTTCATGTGCACCGATCATATTCAATTGATGAATCAGGTCAAGGGGTAATTCACGTCCATAACCCTGATAAGCGGTGGTAGAATCATAAAAGCGGTCACAAAGAACCACATCTCCGCGTTTAACGGCAGGCTCTATCAGGTAGCGGACATGCTGTGAACGAGCGGCTTCGAGTAAAAATAATTCACTTTCGTCAAAT
>CAYPTO010000074.1:0-6598 GCA_964413625.1 uncultured bacterium | reverse complement strand
CCTTGTTCGGATATTTCTCTAGTTACTAGTGGTTATCGGCAAAATGAGCAAACTTTTACTTCCTTTAAAAATATTGTCTACACGATCACTTCAGATAACGGAAAAGAGTTTGCTTTACATGAAGAAACGGCTAAAACTCTGAGAACGGATTTTTACTTTGCTCAACCTTATGCCTCTTATGAAAGAGGACTAAATGAAAATACCAATGGATTGATAAGGCAATATTTTCCAATCTGCCTGTGCGTTGCACGCAGACAGGAGAATAGAGATTTTAGAACAATTACAGATGAGGAGTTAATTACAGCAATGAAAAAGCTTAATAACAGACCCGGAAAAACACTTGGCTTTTTAATGCCAAATGAAGTATTTTTGAAAATCACAAAATTGCACTTACTACTTGAATCCAGGAAATATAATTAGTTCCGAAAACTTGATTAAAAGTAAAAAGAAGAGAGTAAAGAGTAAAAAAAATTAAAACATTAAGTTTACGAAAAAATTGTATTAAAAACCCAAACTTGACTCAAGCTATTTATAAATCTGTAATGCGAGACACATAAACCCCACAAGTTATACTTAAAGTTCAGATATCTTATTCACAACTTTCTTAAACCTTAAACTTATAAACAATGGGTTAAAACCCAAGTATTGATCAATTTCCGATCCATGGCTTAAAAGTCGTGGCAAAGCAACTATTGATTTTCAACTAAACTCCATACCCATACCATAAACCTCTAACCCACATTAAACATTGCATTCATATACTTTTCATCATTATATTTTTATGAAAGAAAATATCCGAATAATATTGCATCGATAATCAAGTTTCAGGAGGGAAAATGGAACGCTATATCGTAATACTGAATCCTATTGCCGGAAAAGGTCATGCCGAAAAACGTATCCCCGAGATCGAAGCTTTCTTTTTTCAACATAAATTACCTTATGAAATAATTTTAACCGAACGCCCGGGTCATGCAATCACCTTAGCAGAAAGCTATGCTATGATGGACAATACGATCATTGTTGCTGCCGGTGGAGACGGAACGTGTAATGAGATCATTAACGGACTTATGCACGCATCCGCAAAATTGAATGATAAAATACCCGTATTTGGCGTTCTTGCTATTGGACGGGGTAATGATTTTGCATATAGCGCCGATATTCCGGTCGGCTTAGGTGAAGACCTTATGCGTATAAAAGACGGGAAACCGGTTGCTATGGACGTAGGTGAAGTAAAAGGGGGAGATTATCCGGATGGCCGTTATTTTGGTAATGGCTTGGGGATAGGTTTTGATACAATCGTTGGTCTGGAAGCTGCCAAAATGGATCATGTCCATGGATCTGTAGCCTATGCACTGGGTGCGATCAAAACATTGGTAAAATATCCCCCTGCACCTGATATTGATATTCAGTACGGAAATAAAACTCTTAGCATTTTACCTGCTTTAATTTCAGTAATGAACGGACGCCGCATGGGTGGTACATTCTTCATGGCCCCTAAAGGCAAGATGGATGACGGTCTCTTTGATATCTGCATGACAAAACAAGGAACACGCAGAAAGCTGTTAGGGGCTATGATCGCCTACACAAAAGGCACACAAGGGGAAAGAGATGATACGATTACGGCAAGATCCGAGCATATAAGCGTAGAAGCTTTATCGGGTACACTTGCCGTCCATGCAGATGGTGAAACTATTTGCGAAGCAGGTAAAAAACTAGATATCATCAATCATAAACATGCTCTCTTTATTATTGAATAAATCGTAATTTCTCATGCACTTAATAGTTGCCTTCATTTAAGCAATTAATTTTTCCTTATTTCCCTAAAATTTTTGTATATTTTATAATAATTAGAGAATTTATTTAGATGGGAAAAGGAGGCAATACATGAGAAAAAACTATATTGCTCACTATTGCATTACAAAGACCATGATGTTTGTTTTTGGTTTGATCTTGACTTTTTCATGTTTATTTGGGTCTTTGGAAAATGATAGTCTCTACAATGCAATTAAAGAATATCATGGTTTGCCCAGTATTGAAGCTCGCCTTCAATTAGCATATAACTTAAGAAAATCTAATTTTCAACAATCGTATTTTCAGGCAAAGAAAGCTTTTTCAGAAGCAAAGATACTCGATGATGAAGATCTGCAGGCTCGTGCTTTATATTATCTTGGTTTAACTCATTATCATAATGACATGGCCGATTCGGCTTTGAAATACTTAAACAAATCGGTAGAAATATATCGGGGTGAAAGAAATTTCGAACAGCTTTCAAAGGTTTTATGTATGATGGGCACCACGTATCTCAGTGTTACCGGTGACCAACATGAAGCAATATCACTTTATAATGAAGCTTTGATTTATGCTAGGAAATCAGATGATCATAAAACCATGGGAATGATCTATTCTCAATTATCCAATGTCTTTAGAATGAACGGAGCATATCGCCAAGCAATTGAGTTTATTTATAAATCTAAAGAACATTACCAGAAGATTGGTTTCCATGAAGGTGTTGCTTGGGTGTTATATTCTATCGGGCGAATTTATACAACAATGAGCCTTTACGATGAGGCACAAAAACAATTTGAAGAAGGATTAGAACAATATCGAATGTTACCTGAATCAGTCAGTTCAATGACTGGAGAAGGTATCTGTTTGGATGAACTTGGTTTGGTATGTTTAGAACAGGGTAATATTGATTGTGCGCGAAAGTATAATAAGGAAGCACAAACAATATACAAAAAGATTAATTCTGAATTTGGAATGTCAAACGCCCTTAAATATCTTGCCAGGATCGAATATGAAGATGGTAGTAATGAGGAAGCATTGAATTATCTTGATAAATCAAGAAAAATAAAAAAAGATATAAATGATATCCTGGGTTTTTCGGGTGTCTATAATTTATATGGTACGATACTTTTTGATCAAAAAAGATATCAGGAAGCCATTGACAGTTTGAATGTCGGGCTTAAATATGCGACTCAAAATAATCAAAAAAATCGCATTATGGACATAAATAAACAACTCACCGAGATTTATGCAGAGCTGAATGATTATAATAAAGCATATTATTATAGAACAGCACAAGTTGCCATAATTGACTCCATATATCAATCAAAAGCTACACGTTCCATGACCCAACTGGAATCCCTTTATGATCTTGAGCAAAGAGAAGCGAAAATACGTGAACTAGAACAAGAAAATTTCATCAAAGAGATTAACTTGGAACGAGAAGTTACAGTAAGAAATCTGTTGCTTATTATTCTTTCTATGACCATTATTTTTACTTTTTTCCTTCTGAAGTTATTTTCATCTTATCGTAGCGTTAACATAACATTAAAAAGGAATCAAAAAAAATTGCAGGAACTGAATGCCACAAAGGATAAATTTTCTTCAATAATTGCACATGATCTAAAAAGTCCCTTCAATACGATATTGGGATTTTCTAATCTCATAGAACGAACTTGGGAAGAGAAAGATTATGATAAAATAAAGAAATTTTCCCGACATATTTATGATGTATCTTCTCAGACCTATAAATTACTTGAGAATTTACTTGAATGGTCACGTTCTCAAACAGGTAAGATATCTTTTTCGCCTAAAGCATTAGATATTCGCATACCAATAAAAAATGCTATTGATCTTATGGAACCGATCTCTCGACGTAAGAATATTGAGATTATCGTCGAAGTTTCATCTGCAGTTGTTCTGATCGATGAGAATATGTTACATACTGTTTTGCAAAATTTACTTTCGAATGCCATAAAATACTCAAATCCCAACAGTAAGATCAAAATCATTGCTAAAGAGATGGATCGCCTATTGGAAATATCCATTATAGATGAAGGAATTGGTATGGATCAAGATACTCAGAAGAAGCTTTTTCACGTTGGTGAAACCTTAAATGAATTAGGAACTGATGGTGAAAAAGGAACGGGATTAGGGCTGATCCTCAGTAAGGAATTTATTGAACGACACCGGGGAAAGATCATTGTAGAAAGTGAAAAGGGTAAGGGAAGCACTTTTACAATATTGCTTCCTTTATAATAAGTAGAGAAACAGGAATAGGGAGAGAAGATAAAATTATAATATCCTGCCAGATGGAATTTTTGGATGCTGTGGTTTTAAAAGCGTCTATGATATGTGATAAATCCAATCTATTATTATAATTTCGAGCCAAATGCACGGGCGATTCCGTGAGGTGCCCTAGGCCTAAAAGGAGGTTCTAGAGCATCCCCTACGTACATTTTCATTATTTTCACGACTCACGTCTAACGACTTACGATCTTAAACACATAGCCTGAATAGGGTTTTACCTTAATACTAAATGTGTTCTTGAGCAAATTATCCTTTTCTACAGAAGGTGAATCGTTCAAACACTCTAAATTTAGGATATCCAATTCTTCAGGTAATTTAATTTGCATCTCTTCTGTAATGTTCTTGCGGAATATTACCACGAGGATCCGTTCATTAAAATCTGATCTTAAATAAGCGTAAACCAGGTTATCCGCTCTGACCGTACTGTAATCGCCATAACGTAAAGCAGAATGTTCTGAACGTAATCTTGTTAAAGTTGAAATATATTTTTTCAATTTTTTTTGATCGGGATTCAATGTCCAGTCCATTTTTCGTCGATTATCGGGATCTGCAGCACCTGTCATACCGATTTCGTCTCCATAATATATGACCGGTGGTCCCGGTATGGTCATAAGATAGGTCATATACATTCCGATCTTATCATAGGTAAGCGGATCATCAATTTGAATATTTCTATGCCAGCCAACTTCCTGGGCGTTATCACCCCAATCAAGATCATGTTCAAGATATGCGGGATAACGAGGCTGATCGTGACTGTCCATGAGATTGGCCATGAGGTGATTTTGACCATAGATATCCACTACCCGTTCCATTTCAGCTGCCAAACCCGAGAAACTTTCATTATCCATAGCAAAAGCATAACGAGCGGGCCAGTAAAGATTAAAGTTAAATTGTGCCGATAATTGACCGTTGTTGACATAAGAATGAATCAAAGAATGATCTCCAAAAGTTTCACCTATCTGAAAAACGTCCCTATCCGGGAATTCTTCGCGGATTTTACGGGTCAAAGAGCGCCAGAAAACATGGGGGACGTGCTTGACCGCATCATGACGGAAACCATCTATCTTGTAATTTTTTAGCCACCAAATTGCATCAGCGACCATAGTGTCTATTGCTTCGGGTGCATTGGGGTAATCAAAGCTTGGCAAATACGATTCGAACCATGTAGTTAAACGGTATTCATCAAATAAACGCAGATTCTTTCGGCCATCGGGCAATTTATATTGACCAAACCATTCGGGATGCTGTTGATAATACGGATGCTCTTGATGTACATGGTTCGAAACATAATCCATCAACAGATGTAGGTTTTTTGTATGCATAACAGTAACAAGTGTGTGAATATCATCATTAGTTCCATAATGAGGATCTACATCACGTCCCGAGATAGGCCAGTAGCCATGATAGCCACTGAACATACGATGAGGAGGAGGTGTTTCATAAAATGGGTTTGGTGTGTTCTTTATAAAAGGCAAAACCCAAATTGTATTGATACCAAGTTCATTAAAATATCCGTCATCGAGTTTTTGTATGACTCCCTGAAGATCGCCGCCTCGGAAATTTACTCTATCTGCATTTTTTGCTTTTAAGATAGGGTCATCATTTGAAGGATTTGCATTGTAAAAACGATCTATCAACAACGAATACATGATGGCATCCTGCCATTTGAATTTGCCCCCATTCGTAGCAGGTAATCCATTTTCAAGGATCACTTCAGCAAGATTTGATGTTGTAACATCGCTTGTCCAAGCGAGGCGTAATTTACGGCTACTTTCAGCCAATTTCCCGGGTATACGAACTGATACTTTTCCATCTGATATCTTGATATTAGAGGAAGGCAGACAATGATTGTCTAAAAGTGCCATAATATCGTTTTTTAATATTTCTCCTTCATAATCGTTGGTGATAATTTGAAAATCCAGGCTAAGGCTGTTTCCTGATGTATATGCGGCAGGTGTTAGGAAAGGTTTTTTCCCACTAAAGGTAGGTAAAACCTTTAAGGGCGAATTATAACCGCCTAAACCATTGGGAACCGAATCCGGATTAGAAGGATCAAGGATCTCGCGACCATCAACCGAGAACAAATATTCGTATTGACCTGGTTCAAAGGGAATGGTAATTAAAAAAGCCCCATCATCATTCTTTCTCATTATTAGCTGATTACGAAGCCAAAAATTAAAATTGCCAAAGACAGAGACTTGTTTTACTTCCGGATCAGGAGTGTAAGAAAAAGTAATATACTTACGCTCAACCACTTTTATGGGGAGATCATAGTGATTATTGTCGAAATGAAATGCGAGATGAGTATAGCCCGAAAATTCCTTGTCGGCATACAGGGTCAGTTGATTTTCTTTCGTCGAGAATTTCGTATCCAGATATGGATGCTTCCCAAATGATAATGAACTATAATCTTCGGCGTAGAATATATCTTGCAATGCAATATTCAAAGAGTCACCGCTGAATATGAATTGTACGGGGATAATATCCAATTGAGAGGCAGAAT
>CAYPTO010000073.1:0-6607 GCA_964413625.1 uncultured bacterium | reverse complement strand
CCCATACTACTCCGAACTCCGTACCCAAAATCCCTTTGCTCTTACAAAGCGCTTGTTTTTTATATGCAAACCTCCCTATATTTTGTTTCACAGAATAATTATAGCTAATCTAATCACAGGAGGAGGCTATGACCCCTTGGAACTTTGCTATCGATTTAAAGGAAGTTGTACTCGATTTTGCATATCTGAGTTTTTTCCTTGTATTGGGAACTATGCTTCGACGCTATGTCCCTTTCTTTAGAAAATTTTTAATTCCCAATAACATCATCGCCGGTTTCCTGGCCTTAATATTTGGGCCACAGATCTTAGGTGCAATTTGGAGAGCTGTAGGATTGCCGGGCTTCGCAGTTATTCCGCTTAACGATGCAAGACTGGGAATTTATGTTTACCATTTGCTGGCGATCACTTTTATCTCAATGGGCTTGAGAAAAGAAAAACGCAAATCAGGCAAGAACCCCTATAGCAAAGCCATGTCATGTATCTTAAGCTATATGACGCAAGCCACTTTAGGTCTTCTTGTCGTCTTTGCCTTGATCTATACGATCAAACCTGATCTATTTCCCGGAATTGGAGTTCTGCTTACTATGGGATTTGGTATGGGTCCCGGACTCGCCTATTCCATCGGACACGGATGGGAAAAATACGGCTTTATGGGCGGCGGTCAAGTCGGTTTGACCTTTGCAGCTATCGGTTATCTTTTTGCCTTTTTCGGCGGGATCGGCTTGATCCGAATGGGCATCAAAAGAAATAAAATGTCTACCATCAAGAGTCTGGATGAGGTCTCACATGATGTGCGGACCGGGATTATCCACCTCGACCATGAAGACAAAAAAAGTGCGGGAAAACTAACTATGGCGCACGAGGCTATTGATTCCATGTCTTTTCAGCTGGCTGTGATCGGTTTGGTTTATCTGGCAACTTATTGGGTCACAAGGCTTTTAGCGGGCCTTTTACCTCCCGATCTTGCCAACACACTTTGGTCTTTCCATTTTATTGTTGGGATTCTACTGTCCCTTGGTACGCGCCGATTCCTGGATAAGATTGGGAAAAGCTATATGCTTGACGAAGGATTGATGATGCGTATTAACGGTGCAGCGATCGATTATCTGGTCGTAGCGGCTATTGCAGCTATCTCTATTCCGATCCTGCAACATTACTGGTTATCGATCTTGCTTATTTCCATTCTGGGTGGGCTCGGTACGGTAGGTATTTTATACTGGCTGTCTTATCGTGCTTATAGTGATTACCCCTTTGAGCGTTTTGTTTCGGTCTTTGGGGAAATGACGGGTACGATCAACTCCTCTTTGACCCTGATCCGTGTTATGGATCCTCATTTCAAAACAAAGATCGCAGAAGACTCAATTCTGGGATCGGCTATTACCATAGGTCTGGCATTCCCCATGCTTTTTATGATGAATATTCCGACCATGTTCTTTGCGGATAACATACTAAAAGGTTGGTGGGTCGCATTGGGACTTTTGCTTGCATATACAGTTATTCTCTTTGTCATTTGGAGAATAAGCGGAGCGTTTAAGTTTAAGAAACAGCTTGATTAGAAGATTAAAGATAAAAGTCTAAAGATTAAAGTACCGCCAGAATAAAACCTGGCGGTTTTTTTATTCGTAAGACGCCTGCCGGCCAAAGGCCTACTGCGCCGCCGTGCCACCCATAACCCTTGGGCGAAGAATGGAAGTCCCGATACTTCGAGACGAAGACTGTGCCTCGGCGCAGACTGGTGAAACGTAAAATGCAAGTCGTAAATCACTTAGATTTCTTTTAGAATATAAATTGGATCGATATGCAGTTTTGAGAACGCAAACCATTTTTTGCCAAAATTCTTTAGACTGGCTCCAAAATGATAGATCTCTTTTTTATCAATGATCAAGAAACGGTTTAAAATAATAATTATTTTCCGGTAGTGTACGGGTGGGGTTGGACCCGCCCTTGTCATTCGGGCGACTCACGAGTCGCCCCTACACTACCGCTTATTTTTGTTTGATCGATTCTTCAGCTTTTCTTATCAATTCGGAGACAAAAATATAAGCTTCAAAGATTTGTCCATTGTAAAATATTCCCTATCGGGGTAACAAAGTGCTATTAATCTGTAAATCTATTTTATTTACTTCTTCGGATATGATTTGTATGGTGTCTTCAATGTGATTCATTCTGTTATTTAAGGAATATCCTTTCAATGAATAATCCTTAAGCACCTTATTCGCCCAGATCTTGAACTGAGTACCCTGTTTAGATTTTACTCGATACATAACTGAAATAATGACATCAAGATTATAGTATTCAACATCTATAGTTCTAGTATTCCCTTTCATGGCCCCGTGTTGAGTGGTATGTGCAAAATTTGTACATACCACTTCTTTTTGCAATTCTCCTTCTTTGAATATGTTACTGATGTGTCTACCGATCACTGTTCTTTCGCGCCCAACCAGTAAATCCATTTGTTCTTTATTTAACCATACGGCTTCATCTTTAATTTTCACTTCAATACGTGATGAAAATTCATCTGTTCAATATAATATTATTTCATTTTTCATCCCGCCACTTCTTTACTTATATAAAATATACGGAATATTTTAATCGAATTTTGACGGATGGAATAAAGTGTAACGTGCATCACATTTTTAATCAATCCCCTGAAAATAATCCGGCATAATGATATATTTATCCATTTTAATATGATCATAGCGCAAAAAAAAATCATTAATCATTGATCTTTCTGATTCCCTCGACGTTTTTACTATCTACGCTAATTCGATTTTTTACTTTATCTTTTTTCTTGATTCTTCTTTTGCCTTTATACTTTTGCCTTTTGCCTTTGGATTTTTTTTACTACATTCCTAAGTAAATTTGACAGGCATTATGAAACATCATTTTATCGGAATTGCCGGAAATATCGGCGTGGGAAAAACAACTTTCACAAACATGCTTTGTGAACGTTTTGGTTGGGATCCACATTATGAAATTGTGGTTGATAATCCCTATCTCAAAGATTTTTATGGCGATATGTTACGTTGGAGTTTTAATCTGCAGGTCTATTTTCTTTCAAAACGATTTCAGGTGCAAAAAAAGATTCAGAAACTGAGCAATACTATCGTTCAAGATCGTACCATTTATGAAGATGCCAAGATCTTTGCACGCAGTATTCATGATATGAAAAATATGGATGATCGTGACTGGGAAAATTATCAGGAATTATTTGGCGAAATGACCTCTTATTTGCGTCCTCCTGATCTTATCGTCTATCTTCAGGCTTCAACCGATTCGCTTATTTCCCGTATTAAAAAACGCGGGCGCGATTATGAGCAAACTCTCGATCTTGAATATTTGCATCTTTTGAATATTTATTATGACCGCTGGATCGATGAACTTCTTGTCAGTAAGGAAATTCCTGTACTGGTCATTAAAACGGATGGAAAGGATTTTCATACCGATACTCGTTATTGTGAAGATATTTACCAGCGTATTTATAAATTTCTTAATAAATGAGGTGGATCATGAAAGTGACCAAAAGACCTGTAAGCAAGTTGCCGCAAATTGATTTTAGCAACTTAGCATTTGGCAAGTACTATTCCGACCATATGCTCGTTAAAACGTACGCGAACAAGGCTTGGAATGAATCTGAGATCGTCCCTTATGAGGACTTTCCCATCTCGCCCGCAAACATTACACTACATTACGGACAAAGCATCTTTGAGGGCATGAAAGCCTTTCGGGGTGACGATGATATCGTTCGTCTTTTCCGCCCGGAAAAAAACATTGCTCGCCTGAACCGTTCGGCTGAACGTATGGCTATTCCTGAAATGCCGGACGAAGAAAAAACATTAAAAGAATTGGTCGAATTGGTGACATTGGATCAGGATTGGACACCATCGCATTTGGGATCATCTTTATATATTCGTCCCTTTATTTTTGCCATGGACCCGGCATTGGGCGTCAAGATCAGCGATACTTATCGGTATATGGTCATTATGACCCCGGTCGATGCTTATTATGGCAAAAATCTGCAAACATTGAGTATTTACGCAACAAAGGAATTCACTCGTGCAGCCATTGGCGGCACCGGCCATGTAAAAGCCGCAGCCAACTATGCACAGTCACTTTACGCTGCAAAAAAAGCTCAGGAAAAGGGCTATAAGCAGATCATGTGGCTGGACTATAAAGAACACAGATACGTCGATGAAGTCGGCACCATGAACATGATGTTCGTAATTGATGGTACGCTGATCACGCCTACCCTCGACCAAGGCACAATCCTGGCCGGTATTACGCGTGAAAGTGTCCTGACCATTGCACGCGATCTTGGCTGGAATGTTGAAGAACGCAGGATTTCTCTGGAAGAAATCATTGAAGCTTCCAATAATGGAAAATTACAAGATTGCTTTGGTACGGGAACCGCTGCAACCATCGCACCTGTCGGCCGTATCGGTTATGACGATGGGAAAGATATTATTATCAATAATGATTCTGTCGGCCCTTTTGCCAAGAAAATGTACGAGCAATTACTTGGCATTCAATACGGTAAAATCGAAGATCGCTTCGGCTGGACAGTAGAAATAAAGAAATGAACACTGCCTGCTCTGCGTCCCGATATCTCGGGATGGCGAAGCAGGGGGCACTGAGGAAAAGGAGAAGTCAAGAAGATGAGAGCTTAAAAAGTTTAGTCAAGGATACCTACTTACTACTGGCTGTCTTCTGATTTCTGGTCACTGATTACAGGTCACCGTTATGATAGATCCGCATGTCCATCTACGGGATGGAGAACAACAGCATAAAGAAACTATCCGGCATGGCTTGGCTGTTGCCGAAGTTATCGGTCTTACCGGTGTTTTTGATATGCCGAATACATCCCCTCCCATTTTAAGGCGTGAACATATTTTACGGCGTTTGGATTGCGCTGACAGAGCGGAATCTCCTGTGTTTTACGGTCTCTACTGCGGCCTCACATCTGATCCTAAACAGATCAGCGAAGCGGTTTCCTGTACACGTGAATTTGATCAGGTTGTAGGACTGAAACTTTTTGCCGGAAAATCAACCGGTGATCTCAGTATCCCGGATACAAAATCACAATCTGCCGTATTTCGGACTTTGGCTGAAGAAAAATATACGGGTGTACTTGCTATTCATTGTGAGAATGAAGCAGATTTCAAACCCGAATTATGGAATCCTGAAAAACCAATTACCCACACCCTGGCCAGACCGCCTAAAGCAGAGGTCAATTCCATTGAAAAAATGATCTCATTGGCAAATAGTGCCGGATTTAATGGAATTTTACATGTATGTCATATCTCTCTTCCCGAAAGTGTAGAAGCTCTTGAAAAAGCAAGAAACGAAGTAAAGTTCCGGATCACATGCGGAATTACTCCGCACCATCTATTGCTCTATGATACCATGATGAATCAAAAGGACGGGATATTGCTAAAAATGAATCCACCTCTGCGCTCTAAAAATGCCCGTGACAAATTAATGCAAATGCTGCTGGAAGAACGTATTGATTGGATAGAGACAGATCATGCGCCACACAGAAAAATTGAAAAGATGGAGCCGCCCTTCGCTTCCGGTATTCCCGGCTTTCCGATCATTCCAAGATTGCTTAAACGATTGAGAGAAAAGGGGGCAACACAAACTTTATTAGAACGCATCACACATCAAAACATTTGTGATGTTTACGGAATCACTATTCCCAATCGTTCGATCAATGATGTTGATACTTTCGATCAATATGAATTCAATGCATATAAAAACACATGATTATCTGTCAATGCTTATTACACAAAAGCGCTGACAAAGACAGTTAAAAATATTTGAATATTCAAAATATAGTACAGACGCCATGCATAGCGTCTCTTCAATAACTACTTTCAATACTCTACTCATCTTACACACACGGAGAGACCCATGTAGAGAGAATGACTCAAGCAACTTACCTATGAAAATACCATTCCGATGTTCGGTAGAGATCATCTAATCTATCTTATCGTAATATTGGTCGTTAGTATTGCATTTTTAATTTATGCAAAAAGGAAATTCGTCGGAGACAAGGCAGATAAAGTCGGAAGGATCCTTGGAATTATTGCCATTGTGCATTTATTTCTGGAAACACCTACTCTGCGTCTTATTCTGGGCATGCCTCTTATTACAATCTTGCCCCTGCATCTATGTAATTTTGGTATGATCATGGTGAATGTCCTTTTGATCATCGGAAAACAACGGGCATTTAATTTGGCATATTTTTGGGTTCTTTGTGGCGCTTCGCAATTTTTACTTACTCCAAATCTGAGTTATATTTTTCCGCATCCTTTGGCTATTACTTTTTTTACCGCTTATACGATAGCGATCGTGAGTATTTTATATGCTGTCACTATTCTTAAAATGCGCCCTCAGTGGTCATCCAACCCTAAAGTTCTGGCAGTAACCGCCGGGCTTGCCGTTATTATTTTTCCGATCAATTATATTCATCCGGATGCTAATTATATGTTCCTGAAATTTGCACCAATCGGCGGATCTCTCATTGATTTTCCGGGCCCATGGCTTTGATATATTTTATCCTTAAAAGTGCCTCTTTTGTTTTTTCTTCATTTTCAACTAAAGCTAT
>CAYPTO010000072.1:0-6616 GCA_964413625.1 uncultured bacterium | reverse complement strand
CAGGATCTTATCCATGTTATAGAAGATGCCGGTGGTGAAGTGCTCATTACTCCTTACAACGATTACGTAAAAATCACTTTAAGTGCCTACGCCAAGAAATGGATTAAGAAATTGCGAGTTCCCGATTTGATCATATATCGATCATTGCTTGCGGCAATGCAACTTTTCGAGAATCGTTATCAACATATTTTCAATAAATACATCGGCGATCCCATTTCACCGAAAAATCCCAGTGTAGAAAAGGAACTTGCTCAATTCAATATTCGTATTGAACAGGAAGGTGAAAGTTACGAAAACATATTGGAGATCTTTCGTATTATGAAAGATCACCCTGATATCTCGCTTTTTGTTCAGACCAATCCCGATTACTGCTGCCCTTCGCTAATCACGGAAGCCATGAGTAAAGATATCGAAGAGATCACCGGTGTACCGGTATTAACAATAACATACGATGGCACAGATACGCCTAAAAACGATATAATCATCCCCTATCTAAAATACGCAAAGGTCGGAGATAGCCCTAAACCAACAATATGATCCGGCGCTCTTTTCTTGACTTGATGTTTTCTTTGGTCTATTTTTGGATGAGGTAATTAATATGAAATTAGATGTAATACAATTCAATGAATCATTTCCGCCAATTATGGATGGTGTGGCAAATGTAACGCGAAATTATGCGCATTGGATCAAGAAAAAATATGGTCGCTCTTATGTGGTAACCCCGAAATATCCGGCTTATGTGGATGACGAAATCTTTCCCGTTCTACGCTATCCATCACTTCCCCTTGCATTACGAAAACCTTATCGCCTTGGTGTTGGGCAACATAATCCCAAGCTTTGGAAAAAACTCAGTACCCTGCATGTTGATATTGTTCATGCCCAAAGCCCCTTTAGCTCGGGTAATATTGCATTACAATATGCGCGTCAAAAAGAAGTCCCTCTTGTGGCGACTTTTCACTCAAAATTTTATGATGACTTTAAAGAAGTGACCCGATCTGATGTCATTTCATGGCTAATGACCCATTTAGTTGTGGATTTCTTTAGTTATGCGGACGCCGTTTGGGCAGTAAACGAAAGTACCCGCGAGACACTACTGTCCTATGGTTATAAGGGGAAAGTTGATGTCGTTCCAAATGGTGCCGATTTTACAATTCCGCCTAATTTAGATCTTATGATACAGGACATAGAAAAACAATATGACATTCCTTCAGATAGTATGGTTTTTCTTTTTGTGGGGCAGATGATCAAACAAAAGAATATCTCAATGATCATTGATTCTCTGAATTTATTAAAAAAAGCCGGCTGTGAATTTAATATGATCTTCGTGGGCGAAGGGAAATCCCGGGAAGATTTTGAAATGCGGGTTAAGAAGTATAAGCTTGTAAATAAAGTTAAATTCTTGGGAAAAATTCTCAATAGAGATGTCCTAAAAAGTATTTTCGCTCGCGCTGATCTCTTTATTTTCCCCTCAATTTACGACAATGCTCCAGTGGTTACGCGTGAAGCTGCTGCTGTTGGGACAGCCTCGCTTATCGTAAAAGGGAGTAACGCAGCAGAGGGAGTTGTTCATGGTAAAAACGGCTATCTTTGTGAAAATTCTGCTGAAAGCATCAGTCAATCAATACTAAAGATCGTTTCCGATCGTGAAGGTTTAAAAAATGCCGGAATAAATGCCCAACAAACGATTTTCCGTTCTTGGGAAAGTATTGTCGATGAGGTCGTCGTCCCTAAATATCTTGAGATCATTGAAAAATATAAAAATAATCATTAATCACATTCTAACGAGTGGAGATAAATTTAAATACAATTTTTTCGGATTATCGTTTGTAAATGGGAACTCCATTTTCATCGCCGGTTTTCTTAAATCCCATTGCGTTTAAATATCTGCGGTGAATTTCCGTTGGGTCTTTGATAACAAATTGTTTTTTATCATCAACACCTATACGCTTTAGTCCTTCGTGGTAAAAATATTTTCCTGTCTTCATGTCGCGATACTCCGGGATAGTATAATCTAATTCCACCAAAAGCTCATTATTCGAAATTGGCGAAAAAAGGACAAGTCCAACCGGACGGCAATCTCTTAAGCAAAAGTATGCTTTATATTCAGAATCCCGGTCATAGGTAAATGCCGGAAAATACTTGGAAATATCTTCTTTATAGAAATTTAAAAATTGATGTGTAAATATCGAATTCTTAATATCGATCTCTAGGAGATCAAAATATTCTTTATGGTGATTCATGGCAATTAAATAATAGATATCAACAAATGCAACAAAGCCATTAAGGACAAATACCGGCCATGCCCCAATCATTGCCCCATAAGCAGAAAAAGCCGCAGCTCCAAAGAAATTCCACCAACGCAAGCGGTGTATATTTTTCATCATAAGTGATATGGCCGTTACAACTGATGCCACATAACCAAAGATCTCTAAAAAACCCATATGATTTTACCTTTCTATACCTGACTGTTTTATTTACAGTTGGTATTTTTTCTTTAAACTATCATACATTGGTGCATCAAGAAAGACAGTAAAGAGTATCTTATCTTCAACAAAGCGACTTTCTAAGATTTCACCAAATTTGTGCAGGTCGGCAATAAGCTTGCCTTCTTGCGGTTCTATATAAAAATGGTGCACATAGGAACTCGCATCAATTCTATCACGAATTGCCTCAACCAATTTATCAAGCCCAATTCCCCTTTCTGCAGAAACACAAAAAGAACCGGGATAAGTGCGTTTTACAAATTTAATATGTTCTGCACTCTCAAGGATATCCGTCTTATTAAATACCGTAATAAATCTTTTTTCAGGAATATTAAATTCTTTAAGAACTTCATCAATAATTAACATGTGTTCTTTAAAATTTGGGTCTGAAATATCAATAACCTTCAAAAGCAAATCTGCCGTCTCAACTTCTTTTAAAGTAGAACGAAATGAAGCCACCAGTTGATGCGGTAATTTTTGAATAAATCCTACGGTATCACTGAGATAAATTGTATGAGCTTTATCAAGTTGAACCCGGCGAACCGTTGTGTCCAGCGTTTTAAAAAGCTGATTTTCCACTTCAACACTGGGACCGGCAAAATGATTCATTAAGGTGGATTTTCCGGCATTGGTATATCCAACCAGCGCTACATTAAATCGTTTTGAACGTGATTTGCGCTTTGTATCCAATTGTACGGATATCTTTTTTAGATCAAGCTTTAATTTTTTTATGCGATCTCTTAGTAATCGCCTGTCGATTTCGATCTGCGTTTCACCGGGACCTCCGCGCATCCCAATACCACCTGCTTGACGTTCAAGGTGGGTCCATTGTTTTGTTAATCTTGGCAACAGGTACTCGGCCTCGGCCAGCATAACTTGTGTTTTAGCTTCCCGGGTGCGAGCATGCATGGTGAATATGTCAAGGATCAATGCCGAACGATCAATGATTTTGATGCCCCCTAATTCTTGTTCGATGATCTTTTGTTGTGAAGGCGTCAGCTCATCATCAAAAATGATAAGATCTACATCCTGTTCCTCGGCCAGCATCTTTAATGTGTTCAATTTGCCGGTTCCAAAATAGTATTGTGGATGTATATTATCGCGAACCTGGACCATCGTATCAACAATCACTGCTCCTGCGGTTTCAGCAAGTCGCCCTAACTCTTCTATAGAACGATCCGTATGCTCAACTTTACCGGGCAATGAAACTGCACATAAAATAGCTCGTTCCGGCTCTTTTTTTATTATGTATCCCATTTATTTCGTTCGTTCTCCTTTTTTCAACAATACCATTTCAAAAACAATAAAAAGCAGGGCTAGAATATAAAATATTGTTTGCGAATTCCTACCTTTGATTTGCTTTTCAATATCGGAAATATTTACTCCGTCCCATTTCAGCATATCAATATTATTTGTGTTTATTTCCAATTGAATACATTCATTTTTAGGGATGTTAACTGCAAAAACTGTTCGGCTGTTTGCACTTTCTATTGAATAAAATCCGGGGGTCATTGTATTATTAAATTCATCTTTAACCTGATATTGCTCTCCCGAAGGGGATATTACTTTTGAGAAGGGTTCTTTGATGGGAATTGTTTCGCCTATCTCATATGATAAATCCCGAACACTGAGCATTTTCTCAATAACCCTGCTGATAACACGCGTAAAGTACGGCGACAGGCCCATTTCGTTCCATTCAAAATGAAAAGGAGAAAGAAGCAAGTAAATGTTTTTTTCTGCCTCCATTAGCAACGGATCGCCTGTGGCAAGCTCCCAGATAATATTCTTATCTTTAAGTGAACTTTGATAATATTGTATAATTCTCAGGTCCTCATCAGTTGAAATTCCGGGAATATTCTTAACCCTAAAATATGCGTCCTCTTTTTTCATGGGGCTAAGATCGCCCGTTATTGTTTCCCAACCATTAGGGGAAGCTAAGTCCTTCCCGCTTGTAATAAACACCGGCTTACTTTTTGAAAAGGTTTTGATCTTTTCCATCATATTAGGATTTAATAAATATAAATTTGAGAACCATATCATATCAAAATCGTTAAAATCAATTGAGGTTAGTTTTTGAGGCGAAATCACAGTTGGCATGATCCGCTCCATCGCTCGAAGTGCTTTTATATGATAATCGATCTCATTATTTTCCTTAACACAAAGAATTTTAATTTTCGCATTATTCTTGATTACAAGATAGCGAATGTTATCCTCGGGATATTCGTCTTCGGAACAAGTTACAACGCAGGGAATATTATCGTTTTCAAGAGCACTGAAATAAAAATGCCCGTATCCATTTTTGTTTATACCGGCACGCCCAACCTGTTTCCCATTTAAATTTATATATGCTACAGGGGGTATTAATGTTTGATTGTTTTGTGAAAGATAAATTTCAATACTTTTCATGTCCTTAATATTATTGTCCCCGTTGGTAAGACGAAGTTCTGATAACGACATGTTCTCTTTCATTTTTTTGATCGCCAGGCCATAAGCTCTTGTTGTTTGTGATCTGATAATTTTAATTATTTCTTCGTTCTGGATATTTTTTTGAAAATCACTTATAAGTATTATATTGGGCGTTTCGCGTTTATTTGTCTCAATATTTTTACGAAGTTTTTGCCCTAAACTATCTGAGATCGTTCTTTCATTATATGTAATTATATCCCAACGAGGGAAATTTTCAATAAGGATCTTTTCCGTGTTCACATAGTTTTTATCAATGCTTGTACTAAAACTATTATCGATAACCAATATTCCGGGATCAAGTAAACCGTTGCTATTTAAAATAAATGGTTGGGCAAGCGCCAAAACAAGCATACAAATCCAAAATGCTCTTGAAAGAAGGATCAACCATTGCCGTAAATGAAGTTCTTGTAAAGAGTTCCGTTCTATCTCTCTTAAAAACTTAAGTGAACTAAAAGACAGCACCCGGTGCTTTCTTTCACCAAGCAGGTGTATAATGAAAGGGACTCCTATCAATACACCCAGGGCAAATAATAATGGTTGTAAAAAAATCACTCGAATGCTTATCTATATTTTGTTTCTATACTTGAGCCTCTGAAATAATGTGC
Source organism: uncultured bacterium (assembly GCA_964413625.1). Classification (GTDB taxonomy): domain Bacteria; phylum Fidelibacterota; class Fidelibacteria; order Fidelibacterales; family Fidelibacteraceae; genus M50B103. The sequence continues at coordinate 1,062 of CAYPTO010000072.1, read as the reverse complement.
CAGAATATCTCTATATGTCCTGCCTGCATTTGCTTGTGCAATTGCCCCGGTTTGGCACATTCCAACACCATGACCCCAACCGGCTCCTGTAATAATAAATGACACCGGGTTGGCTGTTGGGCCTATTTTGTCCACGATAAAACAAGAACTTTTTAAGGGAGATTCCCAAAGCATGCGAATATTCAATTCGCCTTTTAAACGGCAGTACCCTTTTGTCCCGATAAATAAAATATCATAAATACGTCCCGATACTCCACGCTCAAGTGGCACAATATCGTAGATCAAGCCAACATCTTCAACTTTTTCGGCTACTATCTTACTTAATTCCGAAGGTGAAATGCTGCGCGTCCAGCGAAAATGTTGTTTGCTCCATTCAGGCGTGAGATTAGATGGTTTACACCATGAATCCGGTTCGCTGTTAATCCATGTTCTAATGTCATCCGCTTGTGTCAGATCCAGATCTATTTCTCCATCCATATCCGGGTGTCCACTCCATTGCTCTGCGTGTCCCGAACGATCAGGCCAGACATTTTCAATATTTTCAGTATGCCCACCACAATTTGAGGCATAGTATGCGCTGATAACAGTATCGTTGACAACCAATACCTCTCCGCGTGTTTCTGATACGGCTTGTTTTACGGCATCGTTTGCTTTGCCAATACCACTATATACCTGGCAATATATGTCAGCGGTCAATGTATGATGTTCACCCGCGTATTTTCCCGTTTTTAACCCCACAACAGCTTCTGAACGAGCACAGATCGTTTGAGCTTTAAGTGCTTCTAATGGGGCATTAATCCCTATTTCTGAGGGTACAACGCCCAAAAGATATGTTTCAATATCAAGTACCGAGATCACATCGATCTTTTTATCTTGATTAATGTAAAATTCAAGATCACCCCTATAAACACGATCCTCTTTTCCGGTCCAAAACCAACCGATGCCAAAGGGGACATCTTTTATGCCTATATTTTTGTTTTTATCAGTGTTCTTTATTTGAAAAGATAAACCCTGACTAAGTGTTCTTCCTTTATCGTCGATCAACTTCAAAGTATCCTGTTG
>CAYPTO010000071.1:5252-6693 GCA_964413625.1 uncultured bacterium | reverse complement strand
AGAAGTAATTTTGTGGAGAACGGTCCTCCACAAACTCTTCAAGAAATATAAAGGTTCTGGATGGAAATTCCACAGACATTTTTTTAATTTCTTGGAAGTCATATATATACTGGATGTGTTGTTCGTGAAAAGAACGTCCGTCAGGATGAAAAATATAGAGATCAGTCTTGGAGAGTTTGTTCTTTTTGTCATAATGATTTTGTCTTTTAAAAGAGATCCCTGCGTTATTGGTATCCTCATAAGATGTATCGTCAAAATAATTCAACATGATCCCGGGCAAGGCAAAATCAAAGATATAGATCTGGTCTTTTTTTAACAATTTGTCCATAAAACGAAGGTGGTCTAGTATGGCATCAAAATTTGAGATATAATTTAAAGCATCGTGAATATTAAGGTAGAAATCAACATCTTGCTGAGGTGGATGAAGCATATTGCCGACACTCAAATCAAGTTCGGGATATGTCTTTTTAGCTTCTTCTATCATCGGTTCCGATATATCGATCCCGAATTTTTCAGCGGCCGGAAAGAGATGCAGGAAGGTGCCGGTCCCGCATGAAATATCATATACTGAGGCGGTGCTAAAATCGTATTCGTCCGCAAGATCAAGGATATATTGACACCATCCGGGGTAATCGACATCTTCCATTAAACGATTATAGATTAATGATGATTTAGTGTAGGGAGGAACAGGTTGATAGTTCATGTTAACGCCAGGTATAAGAGATCACGATGAAGAGCACATAAAGCAGTAGTAAACCGATCGCATGCGGTCGTTTAATACCCTTGCTGAGAAATATAATGGGGAAGAGCAAAAACGTAAAAAGAAGCATAAAGGGAACTTCAAAGGTAAAGATCGATACATCGATATCCAGTCCTCTTACCGATGCGGCACCTCCACCAACAAAGAACATATTAAAGAGATTTGAGCCAATAACATTACCTATGGAGATATCGGATTCTTTTTTAATTTGAGCCATAATACTTGCTGCAAGTTCAGGTAAAGATGTTCCCAGTGCTACAACGGTCATACCAATGACCATCTGAGAGATCCCGAAATGGACTGCGATATTTGTTGCACCCTCAATGATAGCTCTGGAAGCAAAGACCAATCCGATGATACCACCGATCGTGTAGAGGATATTCCTGAGAATGGAATTATCGGTCTTGGGCATTTCGCTTTTTACTTCATCTTCACGAGAGGAGCGGATCAAATAGAAAACATAAGCAGCTATAATAACAAGAAAGAGAATGCCTTCCCAGCGTGAAATGCCATCGTAAGCCATAATACAGAAAAAGAGTGAACCGAACAGCAGGATCAGTAATTGTTGACGAATATGGTGATATCTTAACGTAATGGGTGCGATCAGTCCCGCGACACCTAAAATAAGTCCTATATTAGCTATATTGGAACCAATGATATTACCGACGGATAGATCTGAAA
>CAYPTO010000071.1:527-5242 GCA_964413625.1 uncultured bacterium | reverse complement strand
GAACAATGAGATGGTAAATTCAGGCATAGATGTACCTAAAGCAACAATGGTCAAACCGACAATAAGTGGTTTAACGCCAAGAATGCGGGCAATATTTGCTGATCCTTTTACGAGGAAGTGTGCGCCAAAGTAGAGAAGGACGGTACCTGCGATCAGGATAAGGAGGCTAAGTGTCAATGTCATTCGTTACCTATAAAGTTTATTGGCACAAATATAATCATTTATTTCCTCAGGAACATAGGATAATATGGATTTGCCTTCTTTGATAGCTTGTCGTATTTCCGAAGAAGAAACAAGGATTTCATCTGTCTGCAAAATATGTAATTGAGAGTGGAAAGGATGAGCCTCGACTTTTGTTCTCAGATCATTGACAGTGCGAGGTAAAATAATAAAATCACAATACTTAAAATGCTCGGGGTAACCCTTCCATTTTTCAAATGTTTTCAAATGATCGTCACCGACCACCCATAGCAATCGATGCCCGGGATACAGACTGTTAAAAGCTTTAAGTGTATCAAGTGTATAGGAAAGACCTTTTCGGTCGATCTCGAGGCTGGAAACATGTGAATGGGGTATGTTTTTGGCTACTAGTTCAAGCATACTCAGACGATGTTCATCTGATGCATGTTTGGTTTTACCCTTAAATGGAGAGTAACAGGTTGGGATAAAAAAGAAAGCATCTGCTTTAAAGGTATCAATGATACGCTGGGAAAAATGAATATGTCCTTTATGAACGGGATCAAAAGATCCGCCATACAGACAGAGTGTCATCATTCAGGCCATTCCGTAGAAAGTTTCATTAATTTATCATACTGCAATTTTTGACTTTTTGATAATTTTTCACTATCAACTTTATTTAACATAACGATCATTTCTTCGCGTTGCTTGAGTTTGCTATGACAGCTGGCAATTGCAAGATAAGTTTCATTAATAACATCGGTATCGTAGTAACTGTCAATTACTTCCTGGAAAGTAATGATCGCAGCATTCCACTCACGCAAGATCATGTAAAGTTCACCGGCTTCATAAATTTTGGTTGCCAATCCCGTACGCAATTCGAGGATGCGTTGTTCGGCATTGTTTCTCTGTTCACTGAACGGATATTCATCAATGAAATCCTGATAAGCTTTGATAGCTTTAAGAATATATTGTTGATCGCGTTGATATCCGGGACTTTGTTTATAATAACATTCGGCTATTTTGAAACGCGTTTCTTCATAGAGGTCGCTTGAAGGCCAACGACGTAACAATTGCTGATATTCATCAATGGCAACCAGATATTCTTTCATTTCATAATGAGATGAAGCAAGATAGAACTGGGCATCATCCGCAATATCCGAACCGGGAGCATTAAAAACGACATAGGAAAAATCTTCCAATCCCTTGTAGTATTTTTTTTCTTCAAACAATTTAACGGCATCTTCATATCGCTCGATATAGGTGCGTTCACGTTTTGGTTCGTTTTTTTGAGTCTCTTTAGACCCTGAACAACTGCCGATAAGCAAGCTGATAACGAGTAGAGAGCATAATAATTTAATTTTTTTCATAGTATCCCATTGCTTAAAATATTACACTGAGACCTGTTTGTAATCCGGATGTACCGTTTTGTTTGATCACAGGTGCAGTATGTAATGTAATTAAAATTTCCTGATTATCATTGCCTTTCTTTATGCGAAAGCCGGCATCGATCGCAGACATGAAATGATTCAAAAAAATGGCTGTTCCAAAATATGTGCCAAAATCCAATAATTTATTTGCTTCCCGACGCATTGAAGAATATTCAAATTGATTTGGTGAATAACTTGCATAAATACCATATGACGGAGCATCAAGATCTTCACTACCCGGATACCAGTCATCCCATCCTTGTTTGAATTGCTGATACTTACCGATATTTTCGTAAAAGTGATAATCTTTTACAATACTCTTAGTTGTGCAACCATTTTCAATATCAGTCATCATCGCTGTGTAATCCGTTTCATTCTCAGGCGAATAACTGCGATGATCGATATAAACTATTACATGATGTGTTGTCGGGTGGATCGCAGGGTCATAGACATTTAACCAATCACTAACATTCCAATGAACGTCGGCATAGTCTTCATATTCTTCTACTCCCATGTCTCCCTGATGCTTAAAATAGGCGGTTCCGGTAATAAAAGTCGCTTCCATGGCAAGATAGATGATACCGGCACCCGTATTGCCGTTATATAATTGTCCGGCACCCGGTAAAACTATAGAAAGTCCAACACCCAGAGGGATGGATTTTGATCTTATTTTTTCCGGGACTTGAGCTTGCAAGATAGTCAGTCCGATGATCATCATTATAATAATTCGTTTCATATTTACCCTTAAAAGTCAAATAGTACGGACCAATAGAAGCGGAAATTATGTCCTATGGTCTTTGTTTCATCAAATTCATCATATTGGATCATGTTCATGGCATAGACAAGATCAAAGCTTAATGCCAAGGGGAAGCCGTACCATGAATGGCCGGCTATTCGTGCTTCAAGGCCGACATCCTGTTTCCAATCGGGATCTGAGCGTCCAAATGTCCATGCGTCACCTATTTGATGATATACACTTACATAGAGGTCTTCAAAGAAAAAAGGTTCCAGGTTTAATCCAAGTTTTTTACTTATCGGAAAACGCAGAGTAGAGGTCAGGATCGCCTTGTGTGTCCCCTCGATTGCATAAAAGGGGTATCCTCTCAAGCCGGGCAGTCCGCCGCCAAAATAATTGAAAAATGAGTCGATCTTGGTGTTAAAGTGCATCCCAATATCCAAATTGAATGATAAAGCAGCATGTTCGGTGGCGGGAATAGGAAAGAAAATATCCGCATCCAAGTCAATACGAGGTGTAAAATTTACCGAATCTGCGCTATATGTTTCTGTGTAAGTACCGTAATTGGTGATCTTATGATTATCAATGAATTTGTTGAAATCATAAGCTAGCACAAGATTATTAATGCGGAAGCCATCGGTTGGAGAGATATTACTTTGCCAATGGCGTTTGGTGAAATCAGCGCGATAGCGAAATTCTAAACGCTGACCTTTGTAATAGGTAGAAGGAACGAATTTGACTATACCAAGTGAAGGATCATTGAATTCACCCTTAATATTGGAAGTATATTGTCCACTGGTTGCGGAAAACTCAAAATAGTGTAGGTTTTGCCATGTATAATGTACTCCGATAGTTGCTTCAGAAAGTGAGAATTTTATATCCTGTTCCATTTCCCAATAATCATTGTATAAGATCGAATCCTTACGATTCAAACCCACAGCAAAGACCTCTAAATAGAAACGAGGCAGGAACTGATTGAAATCCAAGCGTGCATTGATATCATAATCACCACGGTAATTAATATCTGCCATGGCAAAGAGGCTCAATTTATCCAGCAGTTCATTCTGGTAAAAGATCAATCCGGCTTTTAATGCGTCATAATCGTATTGCAGAAAGGGCACGAAAAAGAGATCACTGAAATGATATTCATAATCATTGGCTTCGGAGATATCACATCCGACACTGCATTCCTGCATGATGGTCGGCATAGAGTAGTCTTTATATTCCGCATATTCCTGAGGGATGCTTTCCATATTCGTCAATTTATTTAAAATGAAACGACCTTCTTTAAATAGAGTGTAAGTGAGAGTGTTATCATTAGGGTCAATGGCCGGGTACATAGCTGCACCGATCACATTAGAGAGCAATTCTGTTTTGGAATTTTGCCCGAGTCCCATACGATAAATATTAAAAATACCGCTGCGATCTGAAGAGAAGTACAAATATTTGCCATCTTGGCTTAAATAAGGTGTCCGATTATCATGGGCAATATCATATATCAAAGGTTCAATTGAATTATCTTTTAAGTTCAGATAGTAGATATCACGACCGTGATTAACGGCCATATCAAAGTAGATTTTTTTCCCTTCGGGACCGGATTGCATAATAAAAACTTGTTCGCCATGAGTAAAATTTGTCAAGTTTTCCATTAATGAATCAACAGGATCATATCGAAAAATATTATGCGTACCATCATGGACACGAATAACATATAATTGACTGTCTGCATCGGATGTAACAGAATAAATTCTGGCATCTTTTGTCATACGATTTAGCTTTTTACTCGTAAAATCATAAGACATCAGATCAAACCAGGTTGAACCGTAGATATCGGCTTTTTGGCGTTGAGCAAAGTAAACGGTATTTCCGTCCGGTGACCATGCAACATTTCCGCGAACACGATTTTTTGATATCTTTTTTTCTTTACCGTCTTCCATGGTATAAAGGAAGTTATACGAGATATAATCATAGCCCTTACTGGATTGAAATACCATTCTTTTACCATCGGGAGAATAGGAGGTCAAAAAGTTTCCCGGTCCTTCGGCAAAAAATGTTTCACCTTCAACAAGATGGTCGCGAATAACAGTTGTATGATTTAAATAATCAGCTTGAATATGTTCGGCAAAGTCATTGTAGAGCTCTTTCCCGCTCGTTCCGGTTACATCCTCCAGGACTTTGTTAAAACTCAAGCGAAGCTTATTTCGGGCGGCTTCCGCGATATCGGCGTGAATTGAGCTGCTGTATTGTTTGGCAAGAAAACTTGCAAATGCGTAGCCGGTATTGTAAACGACTTCATTTCCAATCCCCGAATGTCCAAAATGACCGATATCACCCCAGGACATAATGCGGTTGTTCAAAGCGGCATCCCTTAG
>CAYPTO010000071.1:0-517 GCA_964413625.1 uncultured bacterium | reverse complement strand
TATCGCGGTGTGATTCCCATGAATCGTGTCCTGCATTTTCATATTGATATTGTGCAACACCTTCGGCCCACCACATAGGAATTACAGAGTTTGCAATGGGTAGGGATCCAATGCCCTTGGGATATTCCAATATGATGTTCTCTTTCATCGGGATCTCTCGATCGATCCATTGGACATAGAACATGGGAATATTGATTGGATACTTCATGGAGGCACCCAGAGAAATAATATGGGAGAATTCATGAGTTAAAACATTCCACATCCATTGGTGATTTCCTCTTAGATCAAATTCAAGAGGGGAAGCCCATATCATAATCTTATTATCAAAGTAATATGCGCCACCATTGGCGTAATCATCGGTATCTTGTATAATGATCTGTGTCTTTTCTTTGGGTTCCCATTGATATAGTCCGGTAACATAAGGATACACTGTTTCGGCAACTTTCATGGCCATATTGACCGACCATTCCGTTCCTTCGTGAAAAGTAAAAACAAAATGTTCGGTTTCTAAACTTTT
>CAYPTO010000070.1:0-6717 GCA_964413625.1 uncultured bacterium | reverse complement strand
TTGAATCGATCTATTGTGACCGCCAAAAGCCACATGATGGTAAAAAGGTTATTGTATCTTATAAAGATGAAGGTAACGAAGATTATGGTACTTCAATTATAGGTATTGGGTAAGGTGATACTATATCATTGGGTACTCCTGAAGAATTTAGTAGCTATAGCACATGTTATAATAAATATTACAAATCTTTTTATTATGCCATTATTATTTAAAAAGCGTGATGAATGATTGCAGTCTGACAGGACATTTATGTATATTTAAGAAAAGATAAGGGATTATCATGAATGAATTCAGATCATTACTAAAAACTATGGTTGATTTTGTTTTTGACCGGCATCATTATATTTTGGTATCGTTGTTTATTCTTTTTCTTTTCTTTTTAATAATTGTACTAGGAGCAAATTCCGGTTCAACGCCGTTCCCGATGTAATATGAAAGTTTCATTCAGACGACTAGCCTATAATATTTTCTTTAGATTATCACCGATCCTGATCGTGATCCTGTTGGAATTAGCATTACGATTTATTGGCGTGGGAGAATCATATTTACTTTTTAATAAATCTGATGATGCTCAATATTATGAACTTAATCCTATTTATTACCGTCGCTATATGTCTCCAAAACAATTTCCTGATATAAAGATATTGCCTCAAGAGATTCCTCTTGAAAAACCAAAGAATTCTTATCGGATCTTTTTGATTGGTGATCAAACCCTTTGTTCTGCCTTCCCGGAAATAAATATGGAACAGATAATCCTTGATTTTACGGATGAAGATTCCATTTATTATGACATTGTGCAGCTGGTTATACCATATACCAACAGTTTTGCAATCAAACGGCTTGTCAGCAGTATAAACCGATATGAAGCAGATGCTTGTGTTGTTGTTACCGGTGGAAATGAATTCTATGGTGTTCCCAGAAAGAGTGCATGGATGCAGGATATTGATAATTATTGGGGCTTGAATTTCTTTATTACAATGAAAAATCATCGTTTTATTCAGGTATTGGACCGATTTGTTTATTTGAAGAAAGATCCGCAGGAAGTATTTCCTCCTCGTGATCCCGATGAATGGATCGTGGCTTATGAATCCGATAACTACCTGGAATTCAAGTCATATTTTGAGCGTAATTTAGAAAAGATCACAAAAATTAGTAACTGCCCGGTTTTTCTGGTCTCTATGCCGGTAAATTTCAAAGTCCGGCCATATCGTTCTTTTTTTGACGATAAAGAATTACGAGATGCGGATTTTGCTCATGAATGCGCTATATTGGTTGATAATTCTGACCGTTTTACCATAGAACGCTGGATTAATGACCTTAATGCATGGGAACCTGAAACGGCAATTTATTACTACTGTCAGGCAATAATATCAGAGCATGCAGGAAAAACTGAAGAAGCTCTTGAATATTATATGAAAGCCTTAGAACTGGATGCTTTCCGTGTTAGGATGGATCCTCAGTTCTATGAATTGATCAAAATGAGCTCTTTAACGGAAAATGTTGAACATATTGACTTTCGCGCTCGTATAAATGAAATGAGTCTGACAGATCTTTCAATTAATCGCTATTTCAAGAATGGTATGAATATGAATACTTGCGGTAAAGATCTGTTTACCGCACAGATCAAATCAACTCTGATCGATTATTTTAATCAAACAAAATAAGAGGGTATTACAATGGCTTCACTACAATTTCTCGGTGCAACCGGTACGGTAACCGGTTCAAAATATGTTTTTTCTCATAAAAATTCAAATATTATGGTGGACTGCGGACTCTTTCAAGGTCTGAAAGAACTGCGTTTGCGGAATTGGGCTCCACTGAAGATCGATGTCAATGATCTTGATGCCATTGTTTTAACGCACGCCCATATTGATCATACCGGTTATTTGCCACGTTTGATCAAACAGGGTTATAATAAACCTGTTTATTGTACAGAACCCACTAGAGATCTTTTAGAGATCATGCTTCTTGATTCGGCGCATCTTCAGGAAGAAGATGCAAAATATGCAAACAAAAAAGGAATATCAAAGCACAGTCCCGCTATGCCTTTATATTCCATTGAGGATGCTCGAAAGGCCATAGGACTATTAAAAGGTATTCCTTATGAAGTGCCTTTTCACCCAAGCCATGAAGTTATAATAAGATTTCAGGATGCCGGTCATATCCTTGGGTCGGCTTTTGTGAATGTTCACTGGCAAGAAGAGGACGGGGAGGAGAAGAAGATCTTATTTTCCGGTGATTTGGGGCGTTTTAAACGACCAATTCTAAAAGATCCGACAATAGTGTCCGATGCCGATTATCTCCTTGTAGAATCGACATATGGAAATCGCTTACATGAACAAGGTGACCCGAAAAATGAATTAAAACGTATTATTAACGATACTATAAGTAGAAAAGGTGTTGTAGTAATCCCATCATTTGCCGTGGGACGTACACAGGAGTTGCTTTACACATTGCGAGAATTGGAAAATACGGGTGATATTCCGGTTTTACCGGTTTATGTTGATAGCCCTATGGCCATAAAAGCAACAAAACTTTATTCAAAACATACTGAGATTTATGATAAAGAGGCAAATGCATTGAAAGAACAGGGTGTTGACGTTTTATTAACCCAGAGAACTGAATTTACGGAGAGTGTTGATGCTTCAAAACGTATCAATGCTTCGAATCAACCTTGTATTATTATTTCGGCAAGTGGCATGATGACAGGAGGTCGTATCCTGCATCATTTGATAAGACGATTACCCAGCCCCAAAAACAGTATTATTTTTGTCGGATATCAAGCTGAAGGAACACGTGGTAGAGCCCTTCAACGCGGGAACGATAAGATAAAGATCCACGGACAACAAGTAAAATCAGCAGCGGCAATTGAAACCATCTCTGATTTTTCTGCTCATGCGGATTATAATGAAATATTAAATTGGTTGGGAAATTTTGAAAAAGCACCCAAAAAAACTTTTATTGTTCACGGTGAACCTGAATCATCTTTGAATCTTAAAAAACTTATTGATGAGAAATTTGCTTGGTTTACACATATCCCCGTGTATGAAGAAGTTGTAGAGTTAAATTAATATATAATAGATAAATTGTAAAGACACGCCATGGCGTATCTTTACTACATTTTAAGGGTATATAATCGCAGAGCAAATCGAAACCGATTTGCTCTGCATATAAAAATCTTGAATATGTTTATTATTGAGTCACAAGTCACGAGTCACGCTTTTCAAGTGCCTTATATGTTGCGATCATAATGACCTTGGAACTGGTCGTTGCGCCGCTCACAGCATCCACTTTTACATCCTGCTTTGAAAGAATTCGATCAATGGTTTCCAAAGCTTCGTATCCGGGGCCCGAGGATTGCTCTTTGATCGTGATGGATTTAATAGCATGATCTTTGACATTTACCTTCAGGTCAACTAAAACGGGTATTTTTCCAAAACGATAATTATATTCCCCATCCTGAATATTTGTCATGTCAATCTTTTCGATCAAAGTATATTCCCTGTTTATATCTTTCAGAAGTTCTTTGTATTGTTTTTTAAAGGTAAAAATACCGGCTACCGTAATAATAATCATTACAATGATAATAGCCAAAAAAATGCTTAACCCTTTTTTCATTAAATTCTCCTGTCAAAAAAGATCATGTCTGTATCTGATTTTTCAATTATAAGTATTTTATTCTATAAGGGAAGAAAGAGTGTTATTAATTATAATCGTCCAATCAGTTTGAGTGCTTTGTATTTTACTTTGTACATACGAATGATATTTAATAATGTATCCTGTTTTCTAAATCGTTTGGCATAAGTCTCAAATATCGCTTTTCCTGTCATACGGAAAAGGAGTTCAAGCTGAGTCGCATGAAGGCGCTGATATCCAATGGTCGCAGGATCTATATTCGGGTACCATTCCGCTTTGCAGAGGTTGTAACGTGACCAATATCCCATATCGAATTCAGGTAAAATACTTTCAAGTGTTGCAATACCATCGTCAAATATTTTCCTTGCTTCAATATCATCAGGAAAAACACGAACAAAATCGTAAATACCGCAAAGAGCAAAGAGCATGCCGTTCAATACCAATGTTGGTACTTCAGCCGTGTATTCTTCATAGAAAGGTCCTTGATCTGTAAAAGATGTCACACCACCTTTTTCAACGGGAATAAGGAAAGGCTTTAAAGCATTTTTTGCCGTGTCGGCATAAGATTGCTTTCCGGTTAACTGATATGCCCTGAGTAAAATAGATATTCCTCGTGCCTGAGAAAAAGCGGATTGCCAAGGTCCCGGGTTTCTGTAAGCAGGGAGGGAAACATCGGTCATCCAGCGAACACCGCATATCTCATCTTTTTCGGCATTCTCCATAAACCAGTCGGCAAATTTAATGAAACGTGCTTTATCTTTATCTCTTTTTGTTTTTAAATATGTGTGAAATACGGAAAGTCCCATTTGTCCGATCGAGATAGGAAAATACACATATTCCTTATCGAGGACATCGATATAGGTTTTATTTATCGGTATCCCGTTCTCATCTAATTTACTGATGAGCTTTTGATCTGCACCTGCAGCAATGCGGGCTTCTTCAAAAAGAAAATAATATTCACCCAAGCTTTGAGTTTGCAGGTCTTCGCTTAGTTGAAATGCCTGCTTGGGACGACGGAGATCCGTCATAAATTTTCCAAACATGAAGATATATTTTTTTAAATTCATTTATTGTTCCTGATTCATAAATATACTTATTTCACATATTATTATCAAGATACGAGTAAAAGTAGTTTTGCACAAAGCAAAGCTGCATAGGTCCCAAGAACGTATCCGGCTATGCCCAACATTACTCCGACAGAGGCAAGAGCCGGATGGAAAGCCGAAGCAACGATTGGTGCGGAAGCGGCACCGCCGACATTGGCCTGTGATCCAACTGCCATAAAGAACAGAGGTGCCTTGATCAGTTTCATTACAACAAAAAGAATGAGCAAATGGATAGCCAGCCAGGTAAGTCCCATTCCGAACAATGCCGGATATTCCATAACTGCTTTCAAGTTTGCTGAAGCTCCGATAACACCAATCAGCAAATATAACATCACGGTTCCCAGTTTTGAGGCACCTGCACCTTCATAATTTTTTATCGGAGTGAAGGAAAGTCCAACGCCCATGGTTGTAATAATGATAACTTTCCATGTGGAGTGTGAAATGATATCGCCGATATTGGGAAGTGCATTTCCCCAAAGGTAAGCAATATAAGAACATCCAAAAGCAAGGGCAAGCATGACAAAATAATCGGTTACAGTTGTAACTCGGGTGGTTTTTTTCTGGAAGAGAACGACTTTTTCTTGTAACTCCTTGATGGCAGAATTATCTGCTCCAAGGCGAGCATCTATCTTATCTGAACGACCGGCAAGAAAGAATAGAATTCCCGTAAGAATATTTGCAGCTAGAACATCTACGATCACCATAACGCCCATCATAGATTCAGAAGTACCAACGGATTGACCGATGGCAATGAAATTTGCGCCGCCGCCGATCCAAGATCCAGCTAAAGCTGCCATACCCTTCCAAATTTCAGGAGGTAAGGCATTTTTGAAAATGAGCAAAGAAATAGGACCACCAATCACAATACCCAAGGTTCCGGTCAAAAACATGATTAGCGCTTTGCTACCAAGTTTCATTATTCCTTTTACATCAATAGCTAGAGTTAGTAAAAGTAGAGAAGCAGGCAAAACAAAGGTTTTAATCTGTCTATAGATGGGTGCACTATCAGGAATAATACCTAAAGAGGTTAAAATAGTGGGAATAAAATATGCAAAAACGAGGGGCGGAACGATACCAAAGAATTTTTTCCCCCATTTAGTATGATTGTTGATGGCATAAATGACTGCCGGTATGATCATGAGGATCGCCAATAAACCGAATTGATCTTTAATAAGTGCGCCTTCCATAAACTCCCTTTTTATTGTTTGCTGATATATCCTAAATCATCAATGAACAGAATATTATTCATCTCAGGGAAATCCTGAGTTGTTAATTTTTGTAATTCTTTTATCGCTTTGTTGTCCGGATCCAATATTGGATATCCGGGGTAGGGCTGGCGGATCGCAGTGGCTTTTGCATACAGAAATTTTCCTTCAACATCCGTGAAAACATTCATGATCGGGGCTATACCTCTTAAATCTTCCAGATTAAAACGCCTATAAGTGCAAAAATTACCCAAACTGTATGCAATAAATCTATCTTTATATAATTCAACTGCGCGGGTGACATGGGGTCCCGATCCAAATACAATATCTGCTCCGGCATCAATTGCCGTATGAGAAAAATGATACACATCCCCGCGTATCTCGCCGTTATAATTTTCGTTCTCTCTTGGTGTATGGGCATATTCTTTGCCTTCGCCGCCGCCATGGAACATAACAACAACGACATCACAGCTTTTTTTAAGATCTGAAATAACTTTTTCTACATTCTCGTCATTCTGCATACGGGATGTGGCCCAATGTGGTGAAAAAGCCGCAAATCCAAAGCGCACCCCATTCCGAATAATGACAGTTGAAGGAGTATCATAAATACCCGCATGATGTAAACCCGCTGCATCACAGACTTCCATACTCCGCCGATAAGCTTGGTATCCCATATCTCTTACGTGGTTATTAGCTAAGGAAATAGCATCAAAACCTGCTTCTAAGATATATTGGACATATGATTCCGGTGTACGAAAAATAAAATAACG
>CAYPTO010000069.1:1831-6727 GCA_964413625.1 uncultured bacterium | reverse complement strand
AAAATCGATATCCGAACAAGGAAAAGGGCTCGATCATTCAAGTCCTTTTATGTAAATCTGTAGATTTCAGATTTCAGATTGTAGATTGTAGATTTCAGATTTCAGATTTCAGATTGCAGATTTCAGATTTCAGATTGTAGATTGTAGATTGTAGATTTCAGATTGTAGATTATGATTCGATTTCGCCTACTTTCTTTAAAGCGATACGGGCAAGGATCGGTCCGATCATACTGAAAATTACCGATGTTGCTGTCACCAGAGTTATAACGGTAATACCTAAGGTGTCGCCACTTGTTTGGCCGTTCGCCAATACTTTGCCAAGACCGGCAAAATCATGTTTTACTATGAGTGAAAGACCAATCGCTACACCTCCCTGGGCTAAAATGCCCAAGCCGATCCAGTTCTTGATCTTCTTGTCTGTATGTCCGAATGAGGCACCAAGACGTGCACCAAATATCAATCCACCGGAGCGGGTTAAAATATATACCAAACCTACCAAGCCCAATGCGGGTAATGCACTAAAGTTCAGACTTGCACCGGCCAAAGCAAAAAAGAGAATAAACAATAATGGCATATAGTCGGGTAGGCGATCTCGAATTTTTTGAATAAGATCATGAGATTGAGTATTGACCACAACAAGTCCGACAACAAGGTTGACCATGATCAAGGACAGATTGAACTGATAGCTTAAACCTATAGCAACAAAGGTTGATCCAATCAGTATAAGAGACACATCACCTGAATTTGCTAATTTTTTAGACATCAACGAGAAGAAATATGCAATGATCACACCCGCAATAATACTTAAAAGGATTTCTTTAATGGGTTCCAGCATGATGATGAAAAAACCTGTATCAACAGCACCGGTCTCATGCAGTAGAAGTTTTTTTGCTATGGCTGCAGCAAAACCGAAAATAACGATACCCAGACCGTCATCAAAACCTACAACCGCATAAAGAGTCTTTGTAAGCGGCCCTCTTGTTTTGTACTCCTGTATAACCGCTACCGTACCTTCAGGAGCACTGGCGGGAGCTATGCCCCCTAATATCAAGGCTAGAGGAAGATTCTTGGTAAGTAGAAAGACGGCCCCGGTTACAACAATAAAGGTACCGAAAGATTCAAGTAATATGATCCAGACGATCCCGGACCCCAGTTTCTTAATTGATGAAAAGTCCAGTTCAAGTCCAATGCTTAATGCAATGAAACTTAGAGCGATCTCAGTTAAAAAGCCTAAATGCTCCTGCTTGACTACTCCCAAAACATTTAACAGGGACGGTCCGAGTATTACACCAATGAGCATAAACCCGATTAAAGCAGGCAATTTGATATATTTTACCAATTTACCAAAGAAAAAAGAGGCAATAATTACGATCCCCAGTATAAGAAGATCGGAAATGTTATGTATGGAATCAAATATTATATTCATGTAAAATAATCACCTTTATATATTGATCGAACCGGAATAATAACTCAAGGCATGAGTTGTGATCATGACTTTTGATTTATCTTTCAGTTTTTCAGTAACTTCATTTATTGCTCTAATGCTATTATTGACATACACAGTATTCATTACAGCAATGATCACACGATGGAATCCTTTATTGCTCTCATTCATGAATTGAGAAAAAAGAGGCAATGAATAGAGATATTTACCGGCGTTATGGGCTTCAATAACCGATACATGGCAATTCTGAATCTCTGTGAAAATTTCCAGAATATTTTCAAAAGCTTCCGATTCCTGTATATGAACCGTGATTTGCGAATAATCCTTCGGCAGCTCCTTGCTTACATCCCAGGTACCGTATTCACAAAAGGTCTTAAAGAAGTTTTGTACGCTATTTTGTGAAAGTAGATTTTCCACTTGTGATGGAACACGCAGGACTTTTGATATTTCGGAAAGAATACGTATATGTTTATTTCGCTGTTTAGCGGGTGCAATAATATACATGAAAAGCTTTGTCGGTTTTCCATCGGCTGATTGAAAATCAATGCCATCATTTGAGATCAAGACCCCAATAACAAAGTCAGTGATAGTATCCAGACTGCAATGTGGGATTGCAATACCGTTACTGAATCCGGTGGATCCGATAGCTTCTCTTTCGGATAGCTTTTTGAATAGCTGATCCGTTTCGACATGTTTTAGCGTTTCTGACATTTTTGCTTCTTTTGCGATCTCCATCAACAGCTCTTGCTTATTGGTGGCCGAAGTCTGCAATTTTGTCGTTTTTACATTAAAATAATGTTCCAATTTCATTAAATCCTCGCTTTATTTGACAAAGAAGTCCCTGACTTCTTTTTCGTTCTTACAAGATAGTAGTTTATTTACAGCATCTTCTGAAAAAAGTTTTTTCCCGATTTCAGACAAAAGTTGTATATGTGGCTCGGCAGTTTTTTTTCTGGAAACAACCAAAATAAAAACTTTAGAGGGTTTCCCATCAAGAGATTTAAAATCTGCCCCATCTTTTTTTAACCCAACAGCCATGGTTATTCTTTTAACTGCATCTGTTTTACCATGTGGAAGAGCAACCCCATGTTGCATGCCGGTACTCATCGCGTTCTCGCGTTCCAAGACCGCTTGTTTTACTTCTTCACCATCAAGAATTGAATTATTATTGTTCAATACATTAACAAGCGAACTGATTATGCCTTCTTTATCATTGGCTTCCAGATTCATGATAATGCAATTAACATCTAATATTTTATCAAGTGGGAAATTTGATTTCCCATTCCCGTTTTTTGTCTTAATTCCCAAATCTTTTTTCAACTCCTCGGGTTTAACTACCGCTTTTAGTTTTTCGATCGTTTGATTCAGTTCGAGCAACGTTTCATACATAATATTTTTTACATAAGGAATATCATCTGAATGAGTGGAAAATGAGATCGTTTTTTTTATATATTGAAAAGTTAAAAATGTATTAAGCCGGCGAACATGATAAATATGATTATCACCTTCGATGATATTGATAAAGAAGCCTTCATTTTGGAAATATGATATCAGCTTGTTAGAAACGAGTTCTGTAATAGCTGCTGAGGGGAAAGAATAGTCAGTTTGTATATGTTCATCGACCATTAATCCCTTTTCCAAGCCTGATTGTTTCTTTTTCATTAAATAATCCAACTGCATCGGTGCAAGAATAGCTGTGATAAGAATCATAAAAATGGCGACTCCGGTTAGCTCCTCGTTTAATATACCGTGAGACAAACCAATACCTATAATGATCAAGGCAACCTCGCCACGAGGTACCATGCCAATACCTATACGAATGGCACCCGTATTATTGAACTTAAAAAAACGTGCCGGAATGCCGCAACCAAGCACCTTGGAGAAATAGGCGGTTAAAGCATAGACAACAGCAAAAAGGAGGATCTTCCAATTATTAAATACGCTGAAATCAACGAACATTCCTGATATGCAGAAAAAGATAGGGATAAAAAATTCATAAACATTATGTAAACTTTCTTGGATAACATAAGAAAGATCCGTTTTGGAAAGGGAAAGCCCCATTACATAAGCACCAATGATCATGGCAAGTCCGGCCGATTCAAAAATTCCTGCAAAAAGCAGTGCCAGACCAAAGGCCATGATTCCAATCGAACTTGCTTTTTTGAATGTTTTTAGGTAACGACTTATTTGTTTTGTAAAAACAAGTCCCAAAACCGTAAAGATCAGCAAAACACTGAGTGCCTTCAGTGAAATATGACCAATATGTACCCAGTCCATCAGACCAAGTTTGCTTTCGGTGATTCCGATTACGATAGCCAGAAGAATAATACCAAGAACATCATCGATAATGGCGGCCCCAAGTATGGTTACGCCCTCGGGTGAATTCGTTTTTTTACGTGATGACAAAATTCTGGCCGTTATCCCTACAGAGGTGGCGGTAGCGATTACACCCAAAAATAAAGCTTGAGAATGCATAAAAGATTCTTTTAAGAAAAATGCCGCAATCCCCGTTCCTGCCACAAAAGAGAAAAGAACACCCATTCCGCCTATCACAATGCTGGGAAAGGAATAGCGTAAAAAGAGATTCAGATCTGTCTCAAGTCCCACCATGAATAACAAGAGAATAGAAGCGACCACAGAGAAAGCATACAATTCATTTGAAACCGGAAATGTGGCAGCCGGATTGTTAAAAAGGAAATTACCAAACAGACCATGAGGTAAACCGGGAAGTGGAATTTTGCCTAATAAAAACGGACCTATCAAAATACCCGCAAACAGTTCGCCGATAACAGAGGGGAAATGAAAATGGTTAAACAATTTTCCCATATATTTTGTTGCAAAAAGGATCAATGCCAATTGGAAAACCAAGAGCATCATTTTTTCGACCATTGAATTCTCATCAGCAGCAAATACCAATTGAGGGATGAGTAATAGTATAAAAAGTATAGGTAGTGTGTTTTTTATAAAACGTTTCATCGCTTTATTTGGCTTCCTGTTGTAATACGGCAATCTCTATGACTTGATGAAGAATGTAAAATCCAATAAATGAAAAAATAAAAGGAAGTGGTTCGACAATTTTTGTGATGATAGGGAGCATGATCAAAATAGTCATTCCTACAAAACGTATAATGGTCCAGTTCTTAATATTATTCATCATTTGCTTATATGTCCTGCTACCTTGTTTCCGTTTTGTAATAATATAGGCAAGCACAGCATTAATGAAGCTAATTCCGGCAGGAAGATAATTTTCCAAGAGGTGCTCAGCATTATCTAAGCTTATTATTAATAAAAGGATAAGGGCAGTTGACAGCAAGATAAGGATATAGAAGCGCAATTTTACCCAAAGCAGGTTAGGAGCTTTCTTTCTTTCTTTTTCGAAACCCTTCATTACAATTACCTCACCGCACTAAAAATAACATTAAAAAGGCAAAAGTCAAAAGTATAAAGGCAAA
>CAYPTO010000069.1:0-1821 GCA_964413625.1 uncultured bacterium | reverse complement strand
ATGAAATTATTCGTAACCTGCAGGATGGTATGTATAAAGGCAAAAAAGTCGATGAGTCGAAGAGCCTGAAAGTTGAAAAAATTGAGGGTTGAAAAGTAAAGAGTCGGGACTCACGGGTCATCCTGAAACGACCCAGAAGTTTCGGGGGTGGGTTCAGGATATCTCTGTCATCATGATTATGTACGTCTTTTAATGAAACAAGTAATTTGGGATTTCTCTGCCACACTTCGTTTCGGTCGAAATGACAAGAAGATTGTTTGTAATAAATGATAAGATATTGAATTCTCCAGTTACCAGTTACCAGTTACCAGTTACCAGTTACCAGTTACCAGTTACTATTCTTCAATGACTTTATATACCTTTTCGCCGGGTTTGACCATATTGTATTGTTCACGGGCTGTTTTTTCTATATACTTTTTATCGTGCTGAAGTTTTTCTTTTTCTTCGAGGAGTTCAATTCTTTTAGCTTCCAGGGTTTCTTTTTTTTCTATCAGGACCTGGTTTTCATGTTTCACCTGAAAGAGCGTGATCATGCCATTGTTGTTGAGAATTAAAAATGCAATACACATGAGAAGAACGATCAGAATGATCTTGATCTTGGCTTTTCTGTCGATGATAGGATTTTTGTTTAATTGCATTGGCATAATTGTAAAAAAAACAAAGAGCGGAAGAAAAGATTCTCCCGCTCTTTTGATGTAAAATTAATTACTTACCGGCGAGTACTGATAATCCTCTAAATTTCTTGACATCATCAAGAGCTTCTTCGATCCGGAGTAATTGATTGTATTTTGCAATACGATCGGAACGGGAAGCCGATCCGGTCTTGATCTGACCGACACCTGTTGCGACTGCAAGGTCAGCAATAAAAGTATCAGTAGTTTCACCTGAACGATGGGAGATAACAGCTCTGAAACCGTTCAGTTTTGCCAATTCTATGGTATCGAGCGTTTCCGTTACGGTCCCGATCTGATTTAATTTGATCAGAATTGAATTTGCGGATTTTTCATCAATACCCTTTTGCAGAAGCTTGGGGTTCGTAACGAAAATATCATCACCGACCAATTGGATCTTTTTGCCCAGTTTCTCGGTCAGTTTTTTCCAACCTTCCCAGTCATTTTCATCCAAGCCGTCTTCGATCGATACGATAGGATATTTTTCAACCCATGAAGCGTAGAGCTCGATCATATCATCGGAAGTCATCATTTTATTTTCTGAAGCTAAATTGTATTTACCTGTTTTCTTGTCATAAAATTCGCTGGCAGCCGGATCCATTGCGATAAAGAGATCTTTTCCGACTTCATATTTTGTGCGTTTTGCAGCTTCGAGGATAACCTGTATAGCTTCCTCATTTGAGCGAAGGTTGGGAGCAAAACCGCCCTCATCGCCAACAGAAGTATTAAGGCCTTTTTCTTTCAAAACATTCTTTAGGTTATGAAAAACCTCCACGCCCATCTGAAGAGCTTCTGAAAAGCTTTTTGCGCCACAAGGGAAGATCATGAATTCCTGAAGATCAACATTGTTATCCGCATGTGAACCGCCGTTAAGGATGTTCATCATTGGAACGGGAAGGACGCGTGCATTGGCTCCGCCAAGGTATTGGTAGAGAGGCATTCCATAATAATCTGCAGCTGCACGGGCCAAAGCCATGGAAACGCCAAGAATTGCGTTTGCACCAAGGACATCTTTGTTTTCTGTTCCATCAAGATCGATCATCATCGCATCGATGTAGGCCTGATCCAGGGCATCTTCACCCACAAGACGGGGTGCAATGACGTCATTAATATTTTGAACGGCTTTAAGGACGCCTTTGCCCATGTAACG
>CAYPTO010000068.1:0-6762 GCA_964413625.1 uncultured bacterium | reverse complement strand
TGGCCGATTATTCTTTCTTGATTCATTGGGGCAGATAATTTTCCAATATACATCATATGCAGAAAAAATTGACGGCCAATATGATCATCCTGATGCTTGGTTTGGGGCAATTTCAGAAGACGGCAGTAAAATAACATTCGCTTCAAACGGTGGTTATGCTTATTTCTTTGAAAGAAAAGAAATGACCGGTATAGAAAACATCCCTGTGTTGCCAAAAGCATATTCTCTGGGGCAAAATTATCCCAATCCCTTTAATCCGATAACAACGATTAACTATCAGTTGTCTTCGGCAGGACAAGTGGAATTAACGGTTTATAATACTTTGGGGCAAAAAGTGGGCACATTGACAAAAGGCATACAAGAAGCGGGAGCATACTCGTTAACATTTAATGCTTCGAATTTACCTACCGGTGTATATTTTTACCGCTTGACTGTTGCGAACCAATTTACCCAAGTCAATAAAATGATCTTACTGAAATAATTACCGATTCAGTCCACATTTTATCGTTTATAAATTGCGGACTTTTTATTTTTGACTATTTCGAATTTTAATTAATTTTTTAAATACCATTTGAAGTTCGGGTTTTTTGTCCGATATTATTAAGAACAGTATAACAAAATGCGATATCTTATATGAATTTGATTCCCAATAAAGTAAAAATAATTTCTGCCAATATTGTTGATGTCTTAAATGATCGCATCTTCCCGGGAACAATCAATATTGAAAATGGTCTCATTGTGTCTATTATAGAAAATGAAGAGAACTACGACGAATACATTATTCCCGGTTTTATCGATTCACATATTCATATTGAAAGTTCTATGCTGGTCCCATCTGAATTTGCCCGTATAGCCGTTCAACATGGCACAATCGGTGTTGTAGCCGATGCACATGAAATTGCAAATGTTCTGGGGTTTGACGGAATTAAATTCATGATCGACAATGCAAAAACCGTGCCAATGAAATTTGCTTTTTCTGCGCCTTCTTGCGTACCGGCAACACCATTTGAAACAAGTGGTGCAAGCATTACTTCGGACGATATCGAAGCACTTTTCAATGATTTTCCCGAGATCACATTTCTGGGCGAAATGATGAACTTCCCCGGCATCATTCATGATGACAGTGAGGTATTACGCAAGATCGCCATCGCGAAAGAACACAATAAGCCCATTGACGGACACGCACCGGGTGCAAGCGGAGAAGATCTGGAGAAATATGTTTCGGCCGGTATCTCCACCGACCATGAATGTTTTACAAAAAAAGAAGCACTTGAAAAACTCGGACTCGGCATGAAGATCCTCATCAGAGAAGGCTCAGCAGCCAAGAATTTTGATGCGTTGATCTCTCTTGCCGATAAGTATTCCGAAAATCTCATGTTCTGTTCAGATGATAAGCATCCCGATGATCTTTTGGTCGGTCACATTAATGAGCTTGCCTGCAGAGCCATAAACAATAATATTGATATTATGAAAGTTCTGCGAATGGCTTGTGTTAATCCTGTTTTGCATTATGGATTGGATGTTGGGCTTCTGCGTGAGAATGATCCGGCTGATTTTTTGCTTGTCAATTCTTTGGATGAATTGAATATTCTGCAGACTGTTATTGCAGGAAATATTGTCGCAAAAAAAGATCGGACTCTTTTCACATATAAAAAAACTGACATAGCAAATAATTTCAACGTTCATCCAAAGCGGGTCAGGGAATTTTTTGTTGAACATTGTTACACAAAATCACCGATCATTAAAGTCTTGGACGGTCAGTTGGTCACCAAGCGCATTGACAGAGAAATAAGAACGGAAAATCATAATCTTGTTTCCGACACCGAAAACGATCTTTTAAAGATTGCCGTCGTTAACCGTTATGAGGACAGAGCGCCTCAGCTTGCTTTTGTTAAAAATTTCGGACTAAAAAGAGGCGCTATTGCATCTTCGGTAGCACATGACTCACATAATATTGTCGTAGTTGGTGTTTCCGAAGAAGATATCTCAGCTGCGGTAAACCTTATCATCGCCAATAAAGGCGGAATTTCTGTCGTTAGTGAAAAAGATGATATCTCCGAGATTCTGGCTTTGCCTGTCGCCGGACTGATGAGCGATAAACGCTTTGATACCGTTGCCGCCCAATATTCTAAGCTTGATGCTCTTGCCAAAGAGTTGGGCTCTGACTTAGGTGCTCCTTTTATGACCCTCTCGTTTATGGCGCTACTTGTGATACCGGAGATCAAGTTGAGTGATAAGGGATTGTTTGATGGAACAAAATTTGAATTTATTTAATTTAATCACCCGTTATCCTGAACTTGTTTCAGGATCTCTGACTTGTCATGATTTTCTGTAATATTCAGAGGGTTGATTTAACTTTTTACATTTTTCCAAATTTTCTTGTGTCTTACCATCGTACCATTCCCGAGAAATATCATATAGATATTTTTTTAATCAGATTCCACTTCCATTCTCGATGCCGATTCTTTAATTGCCTCTCTCCGGTTATTACACCCATGGTCGGCGGATACTCTTCATAGTATATAAGATCTGTTAAATTTTATTTTATACAGAATTTAGAGCCATGCCCGGTTTCGTATTCAAAGATCCTTCTTTCAAGATCATTTGTAACTCCAATATAAAGGACGATCTTCATCTTATTGCTAAGAATATATACGTAATGCGTTTTCATTGCGAAAGTTAGTCCTTCTTGATATGAAAATTAACTCGTAATTCTTACCTGTGATCTGCATTACATATACAGAACGATCCTGAAACAAGTTCAGGATGATGACATATTTTTGCCTTTGTACTTTTGTCTTTATACTTGTACTTTCCGGCATGTCAGAAAAAACACTATTTACATCATCGACAAACCTTCCACCTCTTGCCGCCCGCATGAGGCCTAGTAAATTAAGCCATTACACAGGACAGGAACATCTTGTTTCTAATGGTAAATTCGTCCAAAATATGATCAACTCAAAAGCCTTGTTTTCGCTCATTCTCTGGGGTCCCCCCGGAACGGGTAAAACAACTCTGGCTCGCATTATTGCACAATCTGCCGATGCCGTTTTTTATGAACTATCTGCCGTATCCGCATCCGTTAAGGATGTACGAGAGATCATTCGTAAATCTGTTTCACATCAGCAAATGGGCAAAAAGACCCTGCTCTTCATCGACGAGATCCATCGCTTTAATAAAAGCCAGCAGGACGCGCTTTTGCATGCTGTTGAAAATGGTGATATTGTCATGATCGGCGCCACTACAGAGAACCCTTCTTTTGAAGTTATTTCACCGCTTTTGTCCCGTTGTCGTATTTTAAAACTCCGGTCACTGCAAGCTGAGGATCTTGTTCTTTTGGTCAACCGCGCCATGAATGAAGATATTGTTCTTTCAAAATATAAGATCAATTTACCCGAAGATGTACTTGATTTTCTTATTTTATCTTCCGGCGGTGATGCCCGAAAGATGTACAATACACTCGACATTAGCGTCCAACTTGTCAGAGGTAGTGATCCTGGTAATATTGAATTTTCGATCACAAAAGAAGATATCCAAACGGCGTTGCAAGAACGTGCTTTGCTATATGACAAATATGGCGATTACCATTACGATACCATATCCGCTTTCATTAAGTCCGTCCGCGGTTCCGATCCCGACGCAGCGGTTTACTGGATGACCGTGATGCTTGAGGGTGGAGAAGACCCGCTTTTTATTGCACGTCGGTTGCTTATTTTAGCTTCCGAGGACATTGGCAATGCCGATCCACAGGGATTGGTCATAGCAAACGCCGGATTTCAGGCTGTAAAATCTATCGGACTTCCTGAGGGCGCGATCGTGTTGGCACAAGTTACAACGTTTTTAGCCTCCTCGCCAAAAAGCAATGCATCATATAAGGCCTTGAACAAGGCAAAGGCTTCTATTCGCGATACAGGCTTTCAGTCTATACCTCTACATTTGCGCAATGCACCCACAGATATGATGAAACAATTTCAATATGGCTTGGGATATATTTATCCACATGATCAAGAGGGAGGCTTTTCAGGCCAGGATTATATGCCCGAACAGCGGCCCGATGGTGTTCTTTATGAACCCAAAAAACTGGGGTATGAAAAATTTATTTACGAACGCTTGATCAAATGCTGGCCGGATCGCTATAAAAAATAGCTTTCCCTGGAATCTTAGGTTTCTATATAATATATATTTCTTCCGGTAGAACGTAGCTTTAGTATATTGCATGTTTCCTCAGTTCTGAGTATATTAGTAGCGACCCTAAAGGAAATATTCACTATGAAACTCGAATTTGTTTTTTTGTACTATTTAATAAATCATGAGGAGTCTATATGTTGCAAATTGATAAAATGCGCTCAGAATTTCCAATTTTAAAAACAATGGTATATGGCAAACCCCTGGTATATCTTGATAATTCTGCGACAACACATAAGCCGCAACGCGTTATTGAACGTCTCTGTGAATTCTATCGCAGTGAAAACAGTAACATACATCGTGGCGAACATTATCTCTGCGAGATAGCAAGCACTGCCTATGAAGAAGCTCGCGAGAAAGTAAAACATTATATAAATGCCAAACAAGCAAATGAAGTGATTTTTACCGCCGGCACTACTGCGTCGATTAATTTACTCGCCTATACAATAGGACAATCCATACGGGAAAATGATGAAATTATTATCTCACACATGGAACATCATTCCAACATTATTCCCTGGCAAGTGATCTGCCAGCAACGAAAAGCTCATCTCAAAATACTTGAAATACATGATGATGAAGACGATACGATCGAGGCCCTAAATGAATTGATCTCATTACGTACTCGTCTGGTTGCTGTCACTTATGTCTCGAATGTCCTGGGTACTATATTACCGGTAAAGAGAATCATTGATGTAGCCCATAAATACAGCATTCCTGTCATGATCGATGCGGCTCAAGCTGTCCAACACATTCCGATAGATGTTCAAGATCTTGATTGTGATTTTATGGCCTTCTCCGGCCACAAAATGTATGCAGGTACCGGAATTGGTGTTTTTTACGGTAAGGCACATCTTCTGGAAGATCTTCCACCTTACCAAACCGGTGGTGGTATGATCCTGCAAGTAAGTTTTTCTGAAACTAAATACGGTACTCTCCCTTATAAATTTGAAGCCGGCACCAGCAATATTGCCGGGGCTGTTAGCTTGGGGGCTGCTATTGATTTTCTTACAGACATCGGAATTGAAAATATTCACGAATATGAAAATGATCTATTCAAATACGCAAGTGAACAATTGAATACCATTCCCGAAATGATCCAATATGGTGAAAATAGCAAACGTACCGGGGCTATTTCATTAAACATCAAAGACTTGCATTCCTACGATATCGCCATGATCCTTGATAAACTTGGTATTGCCGTACGCGTGGGAATGCATTGCGCTGAACCACTGATGCACTATCTTGATATAAAAGGAACTCTGCGCGCAAGTTTTGCACTTTATAATACTAAAGAAGATGTTGACCGGCTTGTAGCGGGCATAAAAAAAGCCATCAATATGCTTCAATAAGGACAAATCATGACTAAATCAATAAATGCGATTCAGGATGATATCATTGAAGAATTTTCCAAATTTGATGATTGGATGGATAAATATGAATATTTAATCGCGCTTGGTAAAACTCTTCCACAGATGGATCCTGCTATGAAGACCGAAACTTTTTCCGTACCCGGTTGTCAATCCCGCGTTTGGGTAGCAATCGATATTGTAGATGGAAAAGTAATGATCCGGGCAGATAGTGATACGCACATCAATAGAGGTTTTATAGCTCTTATACTTCGGATTTTAAACGCACGAACGATCAAAGAAATCACAGATGCTGATCTGTATTTTATTCAAAAGTCGGGTTTAAGAAGTAATCTTTTACCATCCCGCGCAAGTGGTCTTTTGGTATTTATTAATCATATCAGGAAAAGTGTAGCATCTTTATAGAAGCATGATAAAGGAATTTTTATGTCCCTATTGATCAAACGGGTTTTATTGAATAATGAACGAGTGGATGTTCTTATTGAAAAAAACACTTTTAAAACCATTTCTTCTGAGATCAATATTTCAGTAGATCAAGTCATTGACGGTTCTCATTTTGCTATTCTCCCTGCTTTTTATAACATGCACACACATTCTGCCATGACACTTATGCGCGGATATGCCGATGATCTTGAATTGCATTCATGGCTTAAAGATCATATCTGGCCTTTGGAAAACAAGCTCACTGAAGAACATGTTTATCATGGCGCAAGACTGGCAGCTTTGGAGATGATAAAGAGCGGAACGGTCTTTATTAACGACATGTACTTCTTCCCTTACGGCACGGCTAAAGCTGTAGATGAGCTCGGCATGCGTGCTGACATAGCACCCGTACTTGTTGATGGTATGGATGCGTCAAGAGCAGATGAGATGATCGCCTACGCTCAGGAAGCCATTGATCATAGCGTCGATTATTCTTCCCGTGTACGTTTTGCAGTTTCTCCTCATGCTATTTATACCGTTTCACAAGAAACCTTAATCCGAAGTGCAGAACTCGCCGGAAAAAATAACTTACCCTATCAAATACACCTGTCAGAAACAGAGACCGAGGTTAAGAATTCACTTAAGGATTTTGGCTTGAGACCAGTGCAATATTTGGATTCACTTGGCATCTTAACGTCAAATGTCACACTTGCTCACTGTGTGCATCTTAATAATGTGGATCGTCGGATCCTTAAAGATCGTGATGTTACGATCGCACATTGTC
>CAYPTO010000067.1:0-6781 GCA_964413625.1 uncultured bacterium | reverse complement strand
TCGCAGAGGTTGTAAAGTGTCTCGGTCATTCCGCCTCGGGCGCCTCCTCCGTTATGCGGTCGGCCGAAATTGATGTTGGCCTGTTTGAGGCCCCAGAGGAGTTTTCGGGCGAAATTATCCCGGTTGCATCCCCAACCGCCCGGCGCCTTGAGGGCTTTTGGCCCAGAGAATTGCAATCCCATCAACTTTATCTTGTTTCCGTTGAGATAGAAATCGCCGTCCCGGGCCTCGAATTTCCGGAAGCCGGGCCTTATGAGGCCTAGATCGGTCTTGCCGGTCCGCAAGGTCAACAAATACAACTGGCAAGAAATACTCAAGGCCGTCGAGGAAATATATGTGGCTGCAGGTGGTCCTGACCCAAAGGGCAAAAAAGTCCTGCTTAAGCCTAATATATTAGCTGATTTGGCACCTGAAAGAGCGGTGACGACCCATCCGGAAGTTTTCCGGGCATGTGCTCAATACTTTCAATCTCGTGGTGCTACGGTCTTTGCAGGTGATTCTCCCGCTTTACATACTTCCGGTTTTAAGGCAAAGATCTGTGGTATTGGTCCGGTGTGTGAGGAACTGGGTGTAAAATGGGTTGATTTTACCGAAGATCCAATTCATCGGAATGGATTTAAATTTGCCGGGATCCTTGATAATGTTGATATGGTGATTTCTCTGCCAAAGCTTAAAACGCATGAATTGGCTTATTATACCGGCGCAACAAAAAATCTTTTTGGATTGATACCGGGACTTTCAAAAGCCCTTCTACATGCAAAATACCCCAACAGGAACGCATTTTCCGCTATGGTGGTAGATGTGATGGAAGCTATAAAACCAACATTCGCCATCATGGATGCGATCATCGGGATGGAAGGTGCCGGACCTCAAAACGGTCAACCCAAACACATAGGCTTGTTACTTGGTTCCTGTAATTTTATCGCTTTGGATGTTGTAGCATCACAGATCGTCGGTTATGATCCCATGGATATTCCCATGCTTTCGTATGCGGTTGAGCAAGGTATTCAGCTTCATGATATCAAAGATATCAAGATCGAGGGCGGAAGCATAAAGGACTGGCGTGTTAAAAACTTTAAGCGCATACCTATAGACAGGCGTTACAACCTTGCTTTTATGGGCGTGAGATATGAAAAAATTCGAAGGCGTTTTGATCGGAGGCCGATCTTTGATCATGATAAGTGTATTCTCTGCAAGAAATGTGTGCAAATATGTAAAGCTGAAGCTTTGGAAGTCAAAGACGGTAAAATTCATATCCACGATTTAAATTGCATTCGATGTTATTGTTGCCACGAAGTGTGCCCCGTTAATGCCATTGAGATCAAACGAAAGGTTTTGGGATGAAAAAAACAATTATCATTATTTTAGCGATGTTCTCGATAGCATTTTCCTGTACTTCGGCGATTATTAGCGGATCAGCCACAGCTGATGGTCGTCCCATACTCTGGAAGAACAGAGATACCGGATCTGTAGAAAATAAATTTGTCTTTATCAGCAATTCGGGTTATGATTTTATGGGAATTGCCAACGTGAAAGATGCAGATAGCAAGGAAATCTGGATGGGCATGAATGAAAAGGGTTTCAGTATCATGAATACGGCTTCTTACAATATTAATGAAGGTGTAAGCTGCGATGTGGAACCCGATCAAGAGGGCCTGTTTATGAGAAAAGCGCTTGAAACATGTGCCGATATGAAAGATTTTGAAGATTTATTGAGCCGCTCATCCGGGAAATGGGGGATAGAGGCGAATTTTGGAATTATTGATGCCGCAGGCCATGCCGCTTATTATGAAACCGGTTATTACGATTATACAAAATTTGATGTCAATGATCCTGATGTCGCTCCTAAAGGCTATATCGTTCGAACAAACTTTTCTGTAACCGGTAAAGGTGATAAAGGACAGGGTTATATTCGCTATGATGCAACAAATAAACTGTTTGAAGAACAAAAGAAACTCAGTGTCGATTTTATATTGAATGAAGCAAGTCGCAATTTGGATCATGGAGTTTTAAAGAGAGATCTTTCAAATATGAAGCTTCCCAAGAATTCCAATGATGAAACCCTTGTAGCATTTCAAGATTATATTGTCCGTTATTGGAGTGCATCGGTTTTGGTTGTACAGGGTGTTCTGCCGGGAGAAGATCCGAAAAATACCATGCTATGGCCTATTATGGGGTTTCCCCTGACTGCCATGACTACGCCGGTATTTTTCTTTTCAGGTAATGACTTGCCGTATATTATCACCACCGATACAAAAGAGGCACCTTATTTAGTACAGGCTGCGTTAAAATTAAAGAATAATCTTTTTCCTGTGGGGCATGATGACACAGAAAATTATATAGATGTGGCAAAGCTTAAAAATCGTAAAGGGGATGGTTATTTTCAAGAGGTTATGAAAGCCGAAAAAGCTATTATTGCAAAAGCGAAAGAAGCAAGAAATTCTAATTCCAAAGAAGCGATAGCAGATTATTACAGATGGTTGGACAATTATGTAGTGGAAGTTTATGATAAGATCCTTCCATGCGAGCCTCTCAGGAATGATCTGCCGCACAGCTCGGATGAAAAAGTCTGTAAATAATTGACAATTAACAAAGGAAAATTAACAATTCAATATTTTCTAAGCCATCAGTAATAATTTAACGCTTTTGCTACTCCCAAAGGGATCCCTGCGGGAATTTTTTTTTGATCAAGCAAGAAAAGAATATGTTCAACCCCGCCGGAGTTGTATACTGTGAGAAATAAACATCTATTATATTTGACCACTCATGGTCTGAGCACAAATATTTATGAAAATTGTAAGATAATTTATAACCCTCGACCCTCGACATTCTTTATACAGACCGTTTTTTATACAAATAAACAAATGCTCCAATAATGATCACAGATCCTAAAATGCTCAGTAGATCGGGTACTTCACCTAAAAATATAATACTGATGATTGCAGTAAAGAGAACATGAAGGTATTTATAGGGAGCAATATCCGATGCTCTTGAATACTGATAAGATTCTGTCATTAAGATCTGACCGATACCTGCAAACATCCCAATACCTATTAAATAGAACCATTCTATTGAAGTCGGGAGTTCGAAAGTTGCCACTGCACCGGGTAAGGTTACCACAAAAGAGATCAATGAAAAATAAAATACAATGGTAGCCGGACTTTCACCACGTATATTTAACAAACGAATGATCGCATAAGCAAAACCAGCAAAGATCGCAGAGCCAAAACCCATCAAGGCAGGCAGAACAACCATATCAAATTGGGGCTTGATGATCAGCATTGAAGCAAAAAATGCTACAATTGCCGCTATGATCTGATGTTTATTTAATTTTTCTTTGAGAAAAAGTGCGGCAAATAAGATAACAAAGAAAGGGGATATCTTATTTAACATCGTCCCATCACTGAGGTTCATATTGGTAATACAGTAAAAGTATAACAAAACCCCGCTTAAACCACTTATACTTCTTAATATTAAAAATTTGCGATTTTCTTTTTTGCCCCAAAAAGAATTACCGTTCTTAAGGATGATAACAATAGCAATGATCAATGAAATAAGATTTCTAAAGAAGACCTTTTCAAAAAGAGGCAGGTCTCCGGCCAATCGAACCATTAGGGACATTAAAGCAAATGACAGCGATGAAGCTGTCATTAAAAGTACTGATTTCCCATAGTCTTTTTCCATTCGCCAATCTATAATAAAAACACTAACTTTCATATCAAAATCTTGACTACGAATGATAATATCTTTACATTATCCGGCTATTGTAAAATTGTTTTTGGGAGTTGATCTATCGTATCAAACTATTCGACATTTTTTAAGCAAGTCCAAAGAACTCCGGAGGATGTTTTTATTTATTCCGGTGAAAAATCATTGAGCTATAAAGAAGTCTTTGATTCTTCTTTAAGTCTTGCAAATCTTTTTCACCAACATGGTATCACAAAAGATACCCGTGTTGTGGTCATGTTGCCGAATATTCCGGAAATGATCTATACTTGGTTGGCACTTTCACGACTTGAAGCCATGATCATCCCGGTCAATGTGAATTATAAATCACTGGCTCTGCGATATATTATCGATGACAGCTCAGCCGTATCTGTGATCTACCATGCCGATAATGAAGAAGATGTATTGAACGCTACAAATATCTTGACTTCACTTGAAACCTTTATCGGGATTGGTGATTGCAAGAATGAAACCACCATTGATTTTATGGAATATCAAGATAAACCCTTATTTGGCGGTCCATATAATCCCGAAGATGAAGATACCAATGTCATGTTCTACAGTGGTGCTGCAACCGGTCCTGCAAAATATGCCAAATACTCTAATTATCAGATCTTTAGAAATACAAACGATTTTCTTTCGGCATTGATGTTTAAACCTGAAGATGTGATTTTTTCTCAATTTCCACTTGCACATTTTATCGGTTATATTGCTGTAATGAATGCTGTGGTCAATGCCGGCGCTTCGCTTGCTGTTTGTAACGCTGATGATGAAAATGATCTTCAACAAACCTTAAAAAACGCTCAGCCGACATACATGGTAGCTGAACCATCATATTTGGCTTACTTGAATGATAAAAATGACAGATCATTTTTACCGAAAAGTTTGAAGTATGCCGTTACCGGTGGCGGTCGCTTGAAAAAAGAACTTCATGAAAGTTTCATGAATATTTATAAGATACCTGTTTTTAAGATCTATGGTATGATAGAAGCCGGTCCTATCTTGACTGTGAATACGAATACTGAAAAGCCTAATTCCATTGGAACAAGTTTAAGCAGTATATCGATCATGCTAAAGAAAGGCGATAAAATGCTGCCTGAAGAACAGACGGGTGAGATATGTGTAGTTTCAAATATCCTGACAAAAGACCTGCATAAATTACTTAGCGATCAATTCCATGATGGTTGGTACCATACGGGAGATCTTGGTCGTTTAGATATGGATGGTTATCTATATTTTGTAGATCGTAAATCTTACGTGATCAATGTCCGAGGTTTTGATGTTTATCCTGAACAAGTAGAGACAGTCTTGATGAAACATCCTATGATCCGTGATGTCGTTGTGAAGGGAACACCCAAGGACAACTATTCTGAAAGTATTCAGGCTTATATTATTCAGGAAGATGGGAAACGTCCAATGGATGATGAACTGATTACATTTTTGGAAAAGAAATTACCCCGGTATCAAATACCGGAAAAATTTATATATGTCAACCACTTTCCAAAATCTCCTACGGGGAAAGTAGTACGACAAGCTTTGAAATAAAAATAAAACCCATTATGGAGGAAATATAATGGCAACTTTGACCAAAGATATTCGCAATATCGCACTGGTTGGTCATTCAGCAACAGGAAAAACTCTATTGGCCGACGCCTTCCTGCTGAATGCGGGGACGATCAATCGACTTGGATCCATCCAAGAAGGTACTACGACTTCAGATTACTCTCAGGAAGAGATAGATCGTCAGATATCACTTCGTGCATCTTTAATGCATGTTGATCAAAAAGGCGTTAAGCTTAATTTATTGGATACGCCGGGTTATATAGATTTTTCCGGTGAATTAACAGCCGTCAGTTATGTTGTTGATGCTGCCGTTCTTGCTGTAGATGCCACATCAAATGGTATTGAAGTTGGTACGGAACTTGCATGGGAAGCCCTTGAGAAGAATAAGGTTTCACCTTTCTTTGCCGTTACCATGCTAGATAAAGAACATACACATTTTGATGAAATTGTTACAACTCTGCAAAATCGTTTTGGTAATCATGTCTTTCCAATTCAATTTCCGGTCAACGAAGGACCGGCATTACATTCGCTTGTAGATATATTGAAAAAGAAAATGCTTAAGTTTGATGATAAAGGTAATTATACTGAAGAAGATATTCCTGCTGAACATCAAGCACGGGTTGATGAACTTTTTGAAAAACTTGTTGAACTTATTGCGGAATCTGATGATGCTTTGCTTGAAAAATACTTTGAAGAAGGTGAATTGAGCAACGAAGAGATAAGCAAAGGATTAAAAAGCGGTATTGCTGCTCGTACTTTGTATCCTTTGGTTTGTGTTTCTTCTTCGAAAAACGTTGGTGTTACACGTTTGGCTGAAATTTTGGCTGATCTTGCACCGGCACCGGCATCGGAAGTAAAAGCTAAAAAAGTCGGGACAAATGAAGAAGTTGTTCGCAAAGTCGATGCCTCAGAACCTACCAGTCTTTTCATTTATAAAAGCGTTTATGAACAGCATATTGGTGAAACAAGTTTTTTTAAAGTCATGACCGGTACATTGAAACCTGGTCAGGATCTGAAGAATGTTCAAACCAATGTAACTGAACGTTTTGGTTCTGTTTTTACCATGAACGGTAAAAATCGTGTAGAACTCAATGAACTTCAGGCCGGTGATCTCGGTACAGCAGTAAAACTTAAAGACACTCATACATGCAATACACTTTGTGATTCAAAATCAATGGTAGAATATGATGCGATCAAATTTCCTGATCCTATTATCCGTGTTGCTGTTGAAGCTTCAGCAAAAGGTGATGACGAAAAGATCGGCGTTGGACTGACTCAGGTACGTGCAGAAGATCCCAGTTTTTATTATGAAGTTGATTCTGAATTAAAGCAAACAATTGTTTCAGGTCAAGGTGAAACTCATCTTGAAGTATGCTTAAAGAAGATCGAAGATCGTTACCATATTGAGATCCTTCAAATTGAACCTAAGATACCATATCGTGAAACGATTCGTAAAACGGCTCAAGGTCATTACCGTCATAAAAAACAATCT
>CAYPTO010000066.1:0-6787 GCA_964413625.1 uncultured bacterium | reverse complement strand
TGCTTACAATGCCACAAACGGTACGGTAACAAATGCCACATTTGTCGGTCATGGCGGTTCAGGAATTATGTATTTTGACAGCGGTGTTTGGATTTCAGATTGGGATGCAGACAAAGTTTATAAATACAATGCCGCAGGAACAGCAATTGATTCTTTTGCAGTGGGTGATTCACCTTCCGCATTGGCATTCAGAAACAATCCTCAAGAATAGTAACTTATTGATATCCAGAGAGATCACTTATGATCTCTCTGGATGATTATCTGGAGGTGTGATATGAAAAAAGCAACAAAGATTGCTATAGCTATTGCTTTATTGCTTTCATTATTTTTTATTACAGGATGTGAGAAAAGTAATCAGCGTATTGTCTCATTATCACCAAGTCAAACCGAAATAGTTTATGAACTTGGCTTAGAAGATTATCTTGTCGGATGGTCAAAATATGATTGTTATCCGCCTGAAGTTCAGGAACGGAAAGGTTGGCTTCCCTATGATGAATATAAATTTATTTCAAATGAAGATGAATTATCAAAAGATGTTGCAGTTGTCAGTTATTTTACTCGTGTAAACTATGAGCTTATTCACGAAATCAATCCGACTTTGATATTGGCAATTGATCCAATCCAAAAAGAGATTGCAGATTCACTTAAATCTTTGGGATTTAATGTTTTGTATTTTCATCCAAAAACAGTTGAAGAGGTTTGGGCAATGATGCATGAAATCGGAGACGAAACAGGGGTGGGGGCAAAAGCACGCCGTTTAACGGCAAAAGCTCAAAAAGAAATGAATGAACTTAAAGCGGCAACAAAAAACCTCCCGAAAGTAAAAGTATATTTTGAGATCAACCATTACGGTCCTTATGCTCTTGGCTCGGGATCTCCGATGGATCAGCTATTGGAGATTGCAGGTGGTGAAAATATTTTTTCCGATGTTGAAGGTTTAGCTTTTAAAGTTGATCATAAAGATATTATTGAGCGCAATCCTGATATTATTTTAACGCCATTATGGCCACATGCCGGTCGCTATGAGGTAACAACCGTGAGAGAGATCGTCACTCGGGATGGCTATGAGAACATAGCCGCAGTTAGAAATGATCGTGTTTATCATTATGATTCGAGCTTATTAAAATGTCCCAGTTTAAGACAGGTGACGGCTGCGAAAAAATTGGCTTATCTCTTTCATCCATACCACTTTAAAAATCCTGAAAACTCTGTTTCACCATGGGAATTGGGGAAAATAGATGCAACTTATCCTCCTGATAAGCCTTTAAAATAGTCTCATTGGAGAAAAAAATATGAATGATTTTACAATAAAAGATTTATCTCTTTATAAAGCAGGTCAACAAAAAATCGATTGGGTTGCCAAATGGATGAAAGTTCTTAACCGTCTTGCAGATAAATATGAAAAAGAAGGCGTTTTCAAAGGCAAAAAAATTACAATGTGTATTCATCTTGAAGCTAAAACCGCTTATTTAGCTAGTGTGATTCAACGCCTTGGAGCTGAAGTCTGGATTACAAGCTCTAATTCTATGTCAACGAAAGATGACGTTTGTGCCGCTTTGGCAATGAATGGCATTCATGTTCATGCGGCTCATGCTGCCGATAAAAAAACTTACCAGACATATCTTCACTCAGTTGTTGCATGTAACCCGCATGTGGTTGTGGATGACGGGGGAGATATTTGCGAATTATTGCACAAAGAACCTGAATTTGCCGAAAATCTTCTGGGAATTTGTGAAGAAACAACTTCGGGCGTTCAACGACTAAAAGAAAAAGAACAAAATGGAACACTTAAATATCCTGCTTTGGCTATTAATGATGCTCAATCCAAGTATTTGTTTGATAACAGATATGGTACGGGGCAATCTACCTGGACCGCGATCACACATTTAACCAACATGACTATTGCCGGTAGGGTGGTGGTATTAGTCGGTTATGGCTGGGTTGGTCGGGGCATAGCTATAAAAGCTGCAGGATTGGGCGCTGAGGTCGTTGTAACAGAGATCAATCCATGGAAGGCTATGGAAGCCCGTATGGACGGTTTTCAGGTCATGACAATGGAAGAAGCTGCAAAAGTCGGTGATTTCTTTGTGACTGCCACAGGTGAAAATGATGTCATCAGAATGGAACATATACTAAAGATGAAAAACGGGGCATTTCTTTCGAATGCCGGACACTTTGGGTATGAGATATCTGTTCCTAAATTAATTAAAGAGGCCAAGTCAATTGTGACGGTCAGGGAAAATGTCGAAGAAATTACTTTATCAAACAATAGAAAGGTTTATCTTTTATCTAAAGGTGATATCATTAATATTGCAGGTGGTCTGGGACATCCGGTTGAAATATTGGATATTTCTTTTTCATTACAATTAGCTTCGATACACCATGTTTTAACCAGCAATTATAAAGGTGGAAAATTACATAAAGTCCCGATTGAAATTGACGAAATGATCATCCGGGAGAAAATGGAAGTTGAGAATATCCGGATTGATAAAGACATAAAAGGAGTACTGAAACGGTGAAACTAACAGGTTTACTCGGAATTATTGTCCTACTGATACTGGCATGGGCATTTTCAAAGAATCGCAGGGTAATCAATTGGAGAGTCGTTGGCTGGGGCTTGGGCTTACAAATTCTTTTTGCAGTCTTTATTTTCATTATCCCTGCAGGTGCTAAGGTATTTATGTTTATTAACAAGATGGTCCTTGCGGTGCTTTCAAGTGCTTCTGCCGGAACGGAATTTGTGTTTGGTGCACTTGCAAAAGGTCCCGGAACAGAAGGATCGTTGGGGTATTTTTTCGCATTCCAGGCAATGCCCTCAATCATCTTTTTTGCGGCTTTGATCGGCTTACTCTATTATCTTGGTATTATGCAGTGGGTTATCAAGGGCTTTGCTTGGGTTTTCACAAAGTTAATGCGTATTTCCGGAGCGGAATCTCTAAGTGCTTCGGCAAATATCTTTGTGGGCGTGGAATCTTCACTTATCATTAAGCCCTATATTAATAAGATGACAAAATCGGAACTTAATACGGTTCTGACGGTCGGAATGGCCACCGTAGCATCCAGTATGCTGGCAGTTTATATTACGGTCTTACATCATCAATTTCCAACTATCGCAGGTCACTTGGTGTCAGCATCCATTATGAATGCACCGGCCGCTATCGTGATCTCCAAATTACTCTAT
Source organism: uncultured bacterium (assembly GCA_964413625.1). GTDB lineage: Bacteria > Fidelibacterota > Fidelibacteria > Fidelibacterales > Fidelibacteraceae > M50B103. The sequence goes on along the minus strand of CAYPTO010000066.1, from coordinate 3,606 downwards.
CCCGAAACAGAAAAACCGGAAACCTTAGGACTTAAGATAAAACCTCATTTCGATAAGAAAAACAGTATGTTTGAGACTATTTTGGATAGCGCGCAATCAGGTGTTAAACTTATTGTCGGTATTGTCGCCATGCTTCTGGCTTTTCTTGGTCTGGTTGCCTTATTGGATAAGATCATGATTTTATTAGGTACCCCGATAAACGGACTTTTTCATTCCGGGATCGATTTCAGCTTAAAGGGCATATTGGGGTATGTTTTTTATCCTATCACTTGGCTGATTGGTATTCCCGCACAGGATGTGGGAACTATATCAGGTATTATTGGTGAGCGTGTTGTTCTCACTGAAATTACTGCTTTTCAAGATCTTGCAAATGTCATCAGGCAGGAAATGATCTCACCGCGATCCGCCGTGATCACAACCTACGCATTAACAGGGTTTGCACATATCGCTTCTGTTGCGATCTTTGTGGGAGGTTATGCCGCTTTGGCGCCGAAACGGGCGGGGGATCTTTCGAAATTGGGGTTTAGAGCACTTTTAGGTGCAACACTTGCAACACTATTGACAGCAAGTATTGCCGGGGTATTTTATCAGAATGTTTCAATACTATCAATGTAATACAAAGGGTTCACTATGACAGGTTCAATCATTCTTGCTATGCTTTCAGGTGTTAGTTTTGCGATCATCGGTATTATGATGCGTCTTGGCCAATCCAAGAATGTTGTCCCCTTGCATATTTCCATGGGTATGGGAATTGCCGGGGCGATCTATTTTGGTTTGCAAATTGACTGGGCACACTGGGACGTACCTGCCTATGTTATATTAATGGCTTTAGGCGGTACGGTCGGTTTGATCGCCAATATGATCTTCACAAAAATGTCTTTAAAACGCGGGCCTTTATCACCATTATGGACAGCAACTAATCTAACCTTTATTGTTGTTACACTTTATGCTGCGATCATGTTTGGTGAAAAAATAAGCCTAATGCCAGGTCTTGCACTTTTATTCGGTATAGTATGTGTGATCTTCGCTGCTAATCTGGGAGATATACCTAAGAACAACGATGAAGATAAAAAACCACTACGAATGAAGATCGAATATGCTGTTTTACTCTTCCTTGTATTGCTTGGAAACAGCTTTTCCTTTCTTGTGATCAAAGATCTTGGGACAAGGCTTATACCGGGTACGGAAACCGCATATATTGCCTTATATCGCCCGCATTTATACTTTGTTATGTATCTTAGTATGGCGATAGCTTCTTTTGTTATTGTTAAATTTATTGATAGAAGTAAACCTGTCTCTTATAAATGGGTTTGGTTACTTGGATCGATCGCGGCAGCCGGCTCAATTATTGGTATGGTCATGCTCAGTTCGGTTGTAACGAAATTACCTGCATCGATAGTTTTTACCCTGAATTCTATTTCTTGTATCCTTGTTGGTTGTATTGTCTCCGTCATTGCCTTCAAAGAAAAGATCAAACCGGCGTGGTGGGGAACAATTATCTTTGGCTTAGTAGCAGTTATACTTGCAAATATCATTTAAAAGGTAAAAGTATAAAGGCAAAAAGCAAAAGTTAAGCGATAAGTCACAAGTAGAAGGTAACAAATAAGAAAAGTTAAGTACAAAGTAATATATTGTGCTTAACTTTTTGTTTTTAATGCGATTGTACCAAGTATATTTTTAAGTTCGGCGGATTCTTTGATCAATGATCTTATTTCTTTAGAATCAAGTTCATCATCAATTATCTCTTTTAATTGTCTTAATCAAAAGTTAGCCTCATAAATCTCACGCAAAGATATTCTTACCTTATGACGAAAATCGGCTCTTCATGTTACTGCTTGGGCTTCTTTGTAATTTGCTCCTGATGAAGAAGCGCTTTTGATAAGTTAATACCTGATTATTTTAAATTCGGGTATATCGGGAAACTGTTTCGTTAATTTTAATACCCTCATTTCGTCGCCCCACTTTTTACTTAACTCTGTACTTTTGCCTTTATACTTACAATTTAGCAAACTTTCCCGGGATTCAAGATCAAATTCGGATCAAAGGTTTTTTTAATACCTCTTAATAAGCCCATATAGACCGGCCCCATCATCTTTTCAAGATAGTCTTTTTTTGCAAAACCAATACCGTGTTCACCTGATACGTGGCCACCGAGTTCGGCACCTTTGGCATAGAGCAAATCAAACGCATCACTGAGCTTTTTTGCAAATACCTCATCCGGCATATCGTCTTTTAGAATATAAACATGAAGGTTTCCATCTCCGGCATGGCCAAAACTTGCAATACGAACATGCAGCTCTTTTTCAACAACTTTTGTATAATTGATAAAATCCGCGACATAATTACGAGGTACGACCACATCACATTCATCCATTTCCGTTGTTGATGCCTTAATCGCTTCAAGAAAGGCACCACGTGCCGACCAGATTGATTCATTTCGTTCATCCGTATCAGAAATAAGAACATCTAAGGCACCCGCATTCAGACATACATGGGCAACTTGCTCGTATATTTTTTCTACTTCCTCTCTCGTGTTTCCATCAAAAGTTAGCAATAAATAAGCATCTGCACTGGTATCAGGGAACTTTTTACCGAGATAATCTTCTGCGGATAAAATAACATTGCGTTCCATATATTCAATAGCTGTCGGAATAGCCTTAGATTTAATAATAATCGGAACGGTTGTGATTGCCGTTTCCATATCCGGGAAGGGAACAAGCAAGGAAATTGCGACTTTAGGAAGAGGTAGAAGTTTTAAAACGGCTTTGGTAATAACACCTAAGGTACCTTCGGAACCGATTATTAAATCTTTTAAACTATAACCGGAACTATCCTTAACGATTTTCCCGCCTGCCGTAATAATATTACCGCTGGGGAGAACCACTTCAAGCTCGCGGATATGATCACGGGTAACGCCGTATTTTACAGCACGCATTCCTCCGGCATTTGTCGCAATATTTCCTCCGATTGATGCGGATTTTTCACCGGGATTCGGAGCGTAAGATAAATCATGTTCTTCAACATATTTGGAAATTTCCATTAATAAAACACCAGGTTCAACCGTCAGTGTGAGATTTGCTTCATCCAGTTCAAGAATCCGGTTCATATGTTCGGTAGAAAGCATGATACCTTTGTAAATGGCTACTGCTGCGCCAACCAGTCCGGTACCTTGCCCCCGAGGTGTTACGGCAATATGTCTGTCATTTGCATATTTCAAAATCTTGGAAACCTGTTCGGTAGTTATCGGTAAAACCACTACTTCGGGATATTGGCGAATACCCGCCAATTCGTCGCGACTGTAGTCTTCGTGAATAGCATCACCGACCAAGACATTATCTGTTCCGCATAGTTCGATTAAATAATCAATATCCGACTGTGTTACGGGTGAATAATCCATATATGTTCCTATTGTTCTTTTTTTATTTTTTTGATTTCTGCGATTAAACTTGGCAATATTTCATAAATATCTCCAACGATGGCATAATGTGCTACATCAAAGATTTGTGCCTTAGGGTTTTCATTGATAGCAATAATCATATCTGAATTGTTCATACCTGCAACAAATTGGATAGCACCGGAAACTCCGCAGGTAATGATCAATTTGGG
>CAYPTO010000065.1:0-6807 GCA_964413625.1 uncultured bacterium | reverse complement strand
ATAAATGAAAAAAGTATATAATAAAATATTGAGCATTGTCGGAAACGTGATCTCTGTTAACGCTCAAGGTGTTAGCAATGAAGAATTGGCAGAAGTAAAGACCCGACGAGGAACATCGCTTGCAAAGGTTATTAAGATCGATAAAGATCTTGTGTCCTTGCAAGTGTTTGCAGGTAGTCGTGGTATTTCCACCGATGATGAAGTTCGCTTTCTTGGTTCTCCTATGAAGGTTTCTTTCTCTGATAATATGCTGGGTCGTATTTTTAACGGAAGTGGAAAACCTCGTGATAACGGTCCGGCTCTAAATGAAAACCTGATCGAAATTGCCGGTCCATCCGTAAACCCTTCAAAACGAATTATTCCCAATCGTATGATCCGTACCAATATTCCGATGATCGATGTGTTCAATTCTTTGGTTGTTTCACAGAAACTCCCGATCTTTTCGGTTTCAGGTGAACCTTACAATGAACTGCTGGCACGTATTGCTTTGCAGGCAGAAGTTGATATGATTATTTTAGGCGGAATTGGTCTTAAATTTGATGAATATATGTATTTCCGTGATGAATTGGAAAAAGGCGGTGCCTTAAGCCGTTCGATCTTTTTTATGCACACGGCATCGGATCCTGTCGTTGAAGGCCTTATGGTCCCGGACCTTTGTCTTGCTGTTGCGGAACAATTTGCACTAAAAGGCAAAGATGTTCTGGTGCTTCTGACAGATATGACCAACTTTGCCGATGCTATGAAAGAGATCGCCATTACCATGGAACAGGTCCCTTCGAACCGTGGTTATCCGGGTGATCTTTATTCGCAGTTGGCTTCACGCTATGAGAAAGCCGTGGATTTTGAAGGTGCCGGTTCAGTCACAATTCTTGCTGCAACCACCATGCCGGGTGATGATGTAACTCACCCCGTTCCGGATAATACCGGTTATATCACCGAAGGTCAGTTCTATCTAAGAAACGGCCGTATTGAACCTTTTGGCTCACTTTCCCGTCTAAAACAACAAGTCAATAAAGATACCCGTGATGATCACCGTGCCATTATGGATGGTATGATCCAGCTTTATGCACAGTACCTCGAAACGGAAGAAAAACGCTCCATGGGTTTTCGAATGAGTGAATGGGACGATAAATTGTTGAAATACGGCGGTTTATTTGAAAAAGAAATGATGGACTTATCCGTGAATATTTCTCTTGAAGATGCGTTGAATAGTGGCTGGAATATTTTATCGCAATGTTTTAATCCTGATGAAACGAGTTTCCGTTCAGGATTGGTAGAAAAGTATTGGCCCAAATCTTAGATTTTCAAATCACATAGCATGATGGTGCGTGTGAGAGGATGATATGGCAAAGTTAAAGCTGACAAAGAATGAATTAAAAAAGCAAAAAGATGCGTTAAAGCGATATACGCGTTATCTCCCAACGCTTGAGCTGAAAAAACAACAACTCCTGGCAGAGATTCGACGCGTGAATGACGAGATCCTGGAATCACAGGAGAAATTGGATGCCTTACATGAACAATTATCTGCCTGGGTTGCATTGTTTGCCGAAGATGTGGATGTAGCTTCTTTACTTAAGTTAAAAGAAGTTGTAACAGATACCGGAAATATTGCCGGTATCAATATTCCGCTTTTTAAGACACTTGAGTTTGAAGATATAAGTTATGATCTAATGGAATATCCTCTTTGGGTAGATTCGGGAGTAGCGGTTGCAAAGGATACGATCGCATTCGAGAAAGAGTTGGAAATCCTGAAAGAACAGGAAGCACTTATTCAGGAAGAATTGCGAACGACCGTACAACGTATCAATCTCTTTGATAAGGTAATGATCCCTCGCTCAAAAGAAAATATTCGAAAGATCCGAATATTCATGGGTGATCAGGACACGGCGGCTGTGGTTCGCGGTAAAATATCAAAATCAAAGATCGAAAAGAAAAAATTGGAACAAAGCGCTTAAGCGTTATGAGGCTATAAATGATAGTAAAGATGTCAAAAATTACCCTGTTTGTGGATGAAGGAAATGCAAAACCTGCGTTAAGATCTCTCCGTAAATTGGGTGTTTTGCATGTAAAACCCCTTCAGAATCCACCATCAAGCGATATGTCGGCTATAGAAACCCGACTTGAAGAAATAAAACGAGTTTTGTCTCTGCTTGGTGAACCGGATGATCCAAAGCAAAAAGCTTCGGGAATTGCAAATAAATTTGTTGACGAAGTATTAAAGGCAAACCGGAGCCGCTCTGAACTTGAACGAGAACTGGGAAGTCTGAAAGAAGCAGATCGTTGGTACGATGAATGGACAAAGATCTCTCTTGATGATATGTTATCGTTAGAAAAAAACGGATTATATATTAAGCTGTATCAATTATCTCCTACAGCATGGAAAAGTGAAAAAGCAAACGAAAATATCTTTGCTCTTTCAGAAACAAAAGATACTGTTAAGGTGGCCCTGGTGAGCCATGATCCTGAGGAAACTCTGGAATATCGTCCTGTCAATGTCCCCGAGATATCCAGCAAAGCCGTGCAAGCCCGAATTTCAGAAATTGAAAAAGAATTGATCAAGATTGAAAAGACTATTGAAAAACATCGTTGTCATATTGAATTGATTAAATCATACCAAGAAAAATTAAAAAAAGATCATCAATTCTCACTTATCCAAAACGGATTAGGATTTAAAGAAAATATTGCCTATTTGCAAGGCTATGTCCCCAGTGATGAGGCTAAAACAATCGAAAAAGCAGCTGAGAAGAATGGCTGGGGCTTTGTAGAAGAAGAACCTGAATTGACCGATAATCCTCCCACAAAATTAAAAAATGCAAAATGGATCAAGATCATTGAACCTGTCTTTGATTTTCTCGGAACCATACCCGGCTACCGTGAAAAAGATATCTCAATGTATTTTCTGATCTTTTTTGCTATTTTTGTTGCTATGATTATTGGTGACGCCGGATATGGTATGATTTTTTTACTGGTTTCTATCTTTCTCACTTTCAAGATAAAGAGAGGTGGCGGTAAATTGCCCGATGCGATCGTGCTTTTATACATATTGAGTTTAAGTATAATTGCTTGGGGTACCGTTACCGGTACATGGTTTGGCTCGGTTGAAATTGCAAAAATACCTTTCTTTAAATCATTGATCATTCCTGATATTGCATCATTTCCGGAGATATTTCCGGATCTAACACTTAATCCCCAATCAAAAGTTCAGCTTATTTGCTTCATCCTCGCTGTCCTACAGTTGGGACTTGCCAGTATAATGAACTTTATTAATAATCTCCCAAAATGAAAAGCTTTTGAACATTTGGGTTGGTTCACACTTACTGTTGGAGCTTTTACTTTAGTTCTTAACTTGGTTCTAGGTATGACGCTGCCGTCCTTTACTGTCCCGCTGATGGCCGGTGGGTTTGGATTTATTGTAATTTTTGGTGCACAGGAAAAAGGTAAGAGTTTTTTTAAAGGCATCCTTGCCGGACTGGGCGGAGCATTTAATACTTTTCTTGATGCTATTTCATCTTTCTCGAATATTATTTCCTATATTCGTTTGTTTGCGGTGGGCATGGCTACTGTTGCTATTGCAACTGCCTTCAACGATATGGCGGCAGGAATGATGGATGGGCCCGCCATTATCGGTGGTGTGATCATACTTTTTATTGGCCATAGTTTAAATTTAGTAATGGGACTACTTTCTGTGATGGTTCACGGTATTCGTTTGAATCTTTTGGAGTTCAGTGGGCAATTGGGACTTGAATGGACAGGTTACAAATATGTGCCTTTCAAAGATAAATAAACAAATTAATTAATTAGATCAAAGGAGACTTAATAATGGATCTTCAAATGTTTGGCGCCGCTGCGGCCTTAGGACTTGCAGCTTTGGGGTCAGCCCTTGGTACCGGTATAGCCTCACAGGCTGCAATCGGTGGATGGAAAAAATGCTTTCAAAATGATAAACCTGCACCCTTTATGTTGGTTGCGTTCGCAGGTGTTGCATTAACACAGACTATTTACGGTTTTTTGTTAATGAATTTCATTTTGCGTTCATCTTCAGATAATGGTTTGGGACTTCTCGGCGCCGGTATCTTTGGTGGTATGGCTATGGGTCTTTCAGCATTAATGCAGGGTAAAACCGCTGCACGTGCTGCGGACGCTCTTACTGAAACAGGTAAAGGTACTGCAAACTACTTCATGGTGATCGGTATTGTTGAAACCGTTGCCTTGTTTGTGATGGTTTTCTTACTGCTTATGGTTGGATAAACCGTAATACATGAGACGTCTGCCAGCCGAAGGCCTACTACGTCGCCGTGCCATGCCATAGTCCTTAGGCGAAGGATGGAAGTCCCGATACTTCAGGACGTAGGTTGTGCCTCGGCACAGGCTGGTAAAACGTAAGTAGAAAGGCCTAAACATAAATAATTAAGCTCATGCTTCTGTGTGAGCTTTTTTATTTGGTAAAAAGAAAATGGGAAATAGTGCATGAGGTATGGGGAGTATCCAAACAATAACCCCTTTTTGTGTAATTTGTGTCGGCTAATCAATCCGCCAATTAGCAAACAGCATGATAGATCATTTTCTTTCATTTCTTTCAAAATATCAATTTTTCAACAATTTGATTTTCTTTATAAATTACCCATTCTTTTATTTGAATTTTAATTGAATATCGTAAATTTAGGTGTAAAAATATAAATAAGAAACGAGGCTGTTATGAAGAATGTTATTAGAGTATTTGTACTGGCAATTATAATGATGTCTTTATTCGGGCAAGATGGATTTTTAAAAACAAAATCATATCAAATCGGTCCGGGCACGTATTATAGCGAATATACTCATCCCGAACCTTGGGTGTTGTATGTGGTTGAGATGGATATGACAAATCCCTATATCAATCTTGAATCCGTTAAAGCGAATGATTACCTCTATTCTTTTGAAGGTCCCAGCTCCATGAGTGCCCGGAAAAACAGCGCGGGACACTACGTGATTAGCGCGATCAACGGTGATTTTTATAATACCGCAAATGGTGAACCTATCAGTGTTCATGCTGTTAACGGAGAGTTTGTTAAAACAGGAAACAATATTCGCTCCGCATTTTCCATTAATGAATCTAAAAAACTTAATATCACAAATTCTCAATTTACGGGATCTATATTTGCCAAAGATACATTGGGCCAATGGTCATCCGTAAATTTAACATCTGTCAACGGAACACGTGGTGAAAATAACCTGATTATTTATAACAGTTTTATCGGGAACTCAACAAATACTAATAATTACGGTTATGAATGCTTAGCCCAATCGATTGATGATTGGGTGATCAACGATACCGTGCGTTGTGTCATTGAAGCCACAGAATCTTATGTAGGGAATATGTCTATTCCAGACGGGAAATGCGTTATTTCCGGCCATGGTACGGTTATTCCATTTCTAAGTACAAATTGCCGGGTAGGGGATACGGTAAAAGTGGTACAGGGACTATTACACAATTTATCGTCCTTGAAACAAGTTGTTGGCGGTGGTCCACGGATGTTACAAAACGGAATTGATGTTGTAGCAACATCCTATCCAACAGAGGGTATTGGTTCAACATTTTGTTCCTATCGCCATCCGCGAACAGCCATTGGATTTAATCAAGATACGACGAAAGTCTATTTTGTGGTTGTTGATGGACGTCAGCAAGGATTTAGCGTAGGTATGAGTTTATATGAAATGGCTGATTTTATGAAACAGATCGGTATTGCACATGCAATGAATCTGGACGGTGGCGGTTCTTCATCAATGACGGTTCGGAATTCGATCATGAACAGTCCTTCCGATGGAAGCGAACGCCGCGTAGCTAACGGTATAATCTGTGTATCTAGTGCTCCCTATGGTGAGCTTACTCATGTCCAATTCATTCAAGATAGTCTAGCCGTATATAAAAATCTTTCGATCAATACGAATTTGACGGGTTGGGACGAAAACTATAATCCGGTGGGGCTTGGATCTTGGGATTCCTTTAATGTGACTTATGATACAAATCTCGGTTCATTTAGCGAAAATATTTTTACGGCAAATGAACAGGATGGAGATACGTATCTGTCTGTCGATTATAATGGAGATAAAGACTCTGTTATTGTTCATATCATTGAACTGTACGATCTGAGCATTTATCCCAAAACGGTGACAGTCGATTCGGTCAACAGTGTGGAATTCGAAATTACGGCAACCAACGAATCAGGTGGTGCCAGAGCCTACGATAATAATATTTTTGAATTTTCCATTCTTGATTCCAATATTGCTTCAATCGATGAAAATGGACGAATTATTGGAAAAAATACCGGTACAACCAAAGTGGTCGTAAGATATGGCTCTCAAACTGATACTGCCGATGTAAATGTGGAAATTGGAGAAGGAGAAGTCCCGGTTGATGAACTTGAAAGTATAGAAGGTTGGACACTTAGCGCAGATGCCTATATCAATTTGAGTGGGAGCAGTCTGACACTTGCAGACAGAACAACGGCTACAGGAACAAAAGCTTTTCAGGTCAATTACTCCCGGATGGGAGATGAGGATGGGAACATTTATCTTGAAACAGCGCCTATAGATATATATGGAGTTCCCTCTGATATTCTGGTCGATGTATTGTCCGATAGTATTAAACACTGGATATACGTTCTTCTCGAAGATGCAAGAGGCGTGGAATATAGTGTTAAATCATCATTCTCTCTTAGATATAATGATGCCTATCGTACCCAATATCTCGATATGAAAAACTTATTGCCGGCTGATGGGGATCAGTTGTATCCCATGAAAGTTACGGGCATTCGATTAAGAATAGAC
>CAYPTO010000064.1:0-6839 GCA_964413625.1 uncultured bacterium | reverse complement strand
GCTTACATCTACGCCACCAACTACGCCAAGGCTACGCTGGTCAAGAAGGCTACGACGCACAGGTCGAATGGCACGGCGCTACGGTCGAAATGAGATATCCACTTTTGGTAAAACTATATTTTCTGGCAGTATTATCTTGTTTATCCTGCCTGCCCTTCCAAAGCTCACAGAGCGTAGGAGGGTAATCCTGTCTGAAAAATATCCTGTCTTTTCGACCATCCGGCAGTCCTCTCCCGACGCTTCGGGATCGAATCCGGCCGGAAGGTCTATTATACTGCTTACTTTATCCATAAAACCGGCTGTCTTATAGGAAATTCACTTTCTTTAGGCTCCCCGATCTGCAGATCACGCCATAATTCCAGGTAACGAGGATTATCATATGCTTTTCCGGCAAAAAGGAGTGATAAAAAACGCCCGTCATAATGACCTGCTGTTTTGAGATTGTTATTTAATATTCCGGAATATTGGTAATTGATCAAGTCTCCTACCCTTTTACCATTAAAATAGAGCTCTCTCCAGATGTTAACACCTTTGTCTTTTAGGACCTCGACTTCTATTGCCATCATGTCGGTCATAAAGAAAATATTGAACTCTAAATCTCTGTTCCACTTCTGATCAAGATAAAAATAATTATCATCCAATGTAAAGGACAATGTATGCTGTTGAAAATAATCTAATGCGTTTCTCATTAGTTCTTTATCATCAAGATATTTTGCGATTATACTGAGTTGAAGCAGCCAGGCAGTCGAGTAATTATTTTTTTCATGCATCAAATATTCGCTATAATCTCCATGTTCAAGAAAATGCACATAGTCGTGGAGCCAACGATCAATAATGATTCTCTCTTCTTCACTCAGAAATTTTTCAAGATATTGCAGGGACTGAATGACTTCTATGAGAGGAAGACCTTCAAGTATTCCCACAGAACGACCGATCGTTCGATATGGGATGGCTTGTGCATAGTTTAGATTAGGTAACATTCTTGTTTCCGGATCAATAAACCAGGCTTTGATATGTTCAATCGCTTTTTGAGCATACACTTTATTATTAGTGATCAAATATGTAGCGGTAAGACCGGGAACGATCTCTCCGAATTTTTCTAAAAGTTCTTTATGTTTTATAAAAGCATTCGGGTTGATCTCGCCTTCTTTGATCATATAGGGCAAATATGGATTATCCGGTTTAGGCCACCATGTAAGGCTCTCAGAATAATAGTCATTTTTGCTTCCGGGTGAACGTGTCGAGGAATAAGTGCTCAGGGTTTTTACCGGTTCATTCATATAGCCTTTCGAAAAAGCCATTATCCGTTCTTTATCAAATTCATAGACGTTTATATCTCTTGAGATAGAAAAGGAAATAGGAATAGCCACTTGTACGGATCGTTTCATCCCTTCTAATATATACGGGTAAAAGTGCTGTTTTTCTAAAGCTGTTTTAGCCGCTTCATTTAACAATTCATTTCCTTCCAGTATCTTGCATTGACGAACAGAACCTGAAGTATCAACGTAGGCAAGAACGGTAACAAGCCCTTCGATCCCATGGGTTAAGGCATATTCGGGATATTCAATATCATTCAACAAAGCTTCTTTTCCGCCGATCATACGGAGTTTGGTATCATCATCTGAGATTTCCAGAGGAGCTGTTGCACAAGAGGCAAGAAGTAAAAAATTGATAAAATAAAAGATGATCTTTTTCATAATTCTATCTTTTTTCTTGTTTGATTAAAAATTAGATGAAAATTGGCAGTATCACAAGAATAATATTTTTCACTAAAAAAACTTGACTCAAGTTTTTGATAAAGGCAATGCCTTGTCTCTACATTATATTTATTCCTTTTACTTTTGTTTTGCCAATTGTCAATTATGTATTATTTTCTCCCATGAATAATATCACACCCAACATCCGCGTTCGTTTTGCTCCCTCTCCTACCGGTCATCTGCATATCGGTGGAGTTCGGACTGCACTATTTAACTATTTATACGCTCGTCAACTCGGAGGAACTTATTGCCTTCGGATCGAAGATACGGATAAAGAGCGTTCTACAGACGCCAATATACAGGAAATATTCTCTGCCCTGGATTGGCTGGGACTCTCACCCGATGAAGAACCTGTCCTACAAAGTGAACATATCCAAGAACATCTTGATGCCGTTGAGAAACTTTTACAAGAAGGTAATGCTTATCGTTGTTTTTGTACAAAAGATGAAATCGATGCCGATAAGAGCAAAGCGAAAAACGAAAAACGGACTTATCACTACAGTGGCCGTTGCCGTGACCTGGGCCGGGAAGAAATCCGGACAAAGCTCAATGCGGGTCTTCCCTACACCGTTAGATTTCGGGTTCCTGAGGGAATTACACGTTTTAAGGATATGGTTTACAAAGACATCACCGTTAATAACGAAGAGATCGATGATTTTATTATTCTTCGTTCTGACGGAACTCCGATCTATCAATTATCGGTGGTCATTGATGATGCAAACATGAATATAACGCATGTTATTCGAGGTGAAGATCACTTATCAAATACGCCAAAACAAATCCTGTTATATCTTGCGCTGGGTAGAAAAGTCCCAAAATTCGGGCATTTGCCTCTTATTCTTGCTCAAGATGGTAAACCTCTCTCGAAACGACACGGTGCAACGTCCGTGGATGAATTCAAAGAAATGGGATTCCTGCCGGAGGGACTGTTGAACGGCCTGGCGCTTCTCGGTTGGGGTGATAATATGCCGAAGCCTATTTTTAGCTTAGAAGAGCTGATTGAACGTTTCGATTTTTCTCGTGTAAACAAGAAAGGCGCCATTTTTGATCCGGATAAACTTGCCTGGATCAACGGACAGCATCTTTCACGTACAAATGCAAAAGATATTTGGCCTTATGTTAAACCCCTTTGGCAAGAAAAAGCCTGGATAGATAACGGCTTCTCTGATGAAAACGGCATCCGCTATACTGATCTTTTAAAATCAAGGATTCGCCTACTAAATGAGTTTGTTGACTATGGACGATACCTTTTCAAAGATCCCTTGAATTTTGATCATGAAGCTATCATAAAGCATCTTCAATTGCCTGATATAAAGGGATATATTACTATTCTCTCAAATTCTTTTGAATCACTTAAAAGTACGAATGCTGAAGAATTTGAAACATGTTTGCGACAAGTGGCGGAAAAACTTGACGTCAAAGCGTCGGTTCTTATTCATTCCTTGAGAATTGCCGTTACGGGATTTGGCGTCAGTCCGGATATCTTCAAGATCTGCGAAATACTGGGTAAGCGAACGGTCATTAAAAGATTGAATTTTTTGAAGATATTTTTGGTAAATTAATCTTAAAGATCATTTTTTTAATATAAAACATAATAAACAATTGTACAGACGCGATGCTTCGCGTCTCTCACCACTTACCTTGCACATTCATCCTCCCACGCCCCAAAAGTTCGTGGCTTTGGAAGGACAAGAATCGGCGTCTCTACATTTACATCTATAAATTATTATGATACCCTGTACTCCCTTATCGCTCACGTCTTGCATTTTACATCTTACCCCAAATGTGACCTTCGTCACACTTGGAAATTCATTGCTGACAAGCATGTTTTTTCTCCTTATTTTTCAGTGAAAATAGAGGAGGACGATATGGAAAAGAAACACTTTCTTTTATGCCTGATGTTTTATTTCGGGTTTGCAATGGCGGTTCCTCATGCCTGGATCAATGAGATCCATTATGACAATGAAGGAACGGATATTAATGAGTTTGTTGAGGTGGTAGTCGAGTCGCCTGAAAGTTGGTATCTTGGAGATCTTGCACTTTACATGTACAATGGTTACAATAGAATGCCCTACTGTCTTGATACCATTGACGAATTTGAGATCGGTGAGCGAATTGGTCCATTCCAATTCTACACTTGGTATCAACGCGGCATTCAAAATGATATGGAAGGCATGATTCTGGTATTTAAAGATTCACTTTGCGATATTATCGCTTATGAAGGTAGCTTTATTGGTGCAAATGATCCCGCGCTTGGAAAAGAATTTCCCGATATTGGTATATATGAAACAGGTCATGGCAGCGATACAAGTGCAATTTATCTTTCGGGTATGCCGGGAAGTGTGTGGTTGTATGGTCCCGCTACACCCGGTGAATTGAATGCAGATCAGGAAATATCCGAACTTGAATTACCTGTGGTCTTAAGTAACTTTTATGCCAAGTTATTAGAAGATAGAATTTTATTGCGCTGGCAAAGTGAATCCGAGAGCGAGAATAGTCGTTATCATCTTTATCGTAATGGATCGCATATTGCTTCTATAGAGGGAAAAGGAACAATATCTATACCAAATAGCTACACATTCATGGATGAAGATGTTTTTGCTGGGATCAATTATGAATATATCCTATCAAATATTGATTATTCGGGGAAAGAATTATTTCTGGATACGCTTATAAACATTATAATCAAGACGGGTAATCAATTAAAACCATTTTGCCTTGGATTACCCTACCCTAATCCATTTAATCCCACCTGCGATATAAAACTTCAAGTTTATAAGGCCTCTGAGATTAAGATGGAATTATATGATCTTTCAGGAAGGAAAATAATGAATATTCTTGAAGATCATGTATCTGAAGGAGAACACGCGATCACTATCAATTTGGATAAATATCCATCCGGGAAGTATTTCGTTCATTGTTCAGGTGCAAAACAACATGAAATACTGGAAATTGTTAAGCTCAAGTAGATCTATAGCTTTCAAATATTAAGAAAATGTATAATTTAATGTTGGGCGAAAGCTCAAAATATTTATGCTTGTCAGAGCATTCTTTATTTTTTTTGAAGAACAGTTTATATTTACATGTCGTTTTTGACTTTATGCATTTTATTTCCATGATATTTAGTTTATATTTAATACTATGAAAAAACGATTTTACATTGAGACTTACGGTTGCCAAATGAATGAGTACGACTCAGAGATTCTTGCGGGGATACTGCAGTCGCACGACTACATCTCATGCAATTCAGCTGAAGAAGCCGATATTGTTCTATTGAATACTTGCTCCGTTAGAGATAATGCGGAATTAAAGATACATTCCCGTTTGGGTGAGCTTAAACACCTTAAAGATAAAAACCCGCATCTTAAGCTGGGGGTTGTCGGCTGTATGGCTCAAAACCTAAAAAAAGAACTTATCGATGAAAAGCCCTATGTAAATATGATCCTCGGACCGGATTCTTATCGAGACATTATTAAACATCTCGAAACCAAAGAAGCTCATGTCGTTGATACCAAGCTTTCAAAATTTGAGGTTTATGACGGACTTTTCCCCGCACGAAAAGAAGGTGTTAATGCTTGGATATCCATTATGCGTGGTTGTGATAAATTCTGCTCTTATTGTATTGTGCCATATACACGCGGACGAGAGCGAAGCCGCAGTATTGAGAGCATAGTGGATGAAGCAAAACGTAGTATTGATCAGGGATTTGTAGAGATCACACTGCTTGGTCAAAATGTCAACTCCTTTGATCATGAAGGCGATAAATTCCCGGCTCTTCTTGAAGCATTGACCAAGGTTGATGGATTAAAACGACTTCGATATACCTCGCCGCATCCTCAGGATGTGGATGAAGAGCTCATGCGTATCCACGCTGAATATAAGCCATTGATCGCAAATCATATTCATTTACCTTTACAAGCCGGTTCTAATACCGTTCTTAAAGCAATGAACAGAACTTATACGCAGGAACATTACCTTCAACTTGTGGATATGATCCGTAAATATGTACCCGATATGGGTATAACGACCGATATAATTGTAGGATTCCCGGGTGAAAGCGATGCGGATTTTCGCGAGACATTAAAAGTTATGGAATATGTAAAATATGACTCTGCCTATACATTCAAATACTCACCCAGACCTTACACAAAAGCCTGGGAAATGCACGATGATGTCTCTGAATCTGAAAAAGCGGCACGTCTCACAGAATTGATCACATTGCAAAAAACACACACCCTGGAACGTTTGAGCCGGATGATCGGTAAAGATGTTAAGGTCTTGGTTGAAACACGTAGTAAAAAAAGCTCTGAAGAAATGCGTGGTCGAACAGCTTGTAACAAGATCGTTATCTTTCCCAAAAAAAATTACAAACCCAAAGATCTGATCACACTTAGAATAACTGACGCTCAAGGTGTAACCTTGTTCTCAAAAGAAAAATAATTAGGAAAAAATGGGTATAAGATACCAAAAGAAGTATGATCAGGCGTTTCGCCGTATAGCTACTCGGCAATTTCAGGCTACTCGGGATTTTACCCTAAGTGAATCTGATATTGTCAATAATGGTATCTTTGACCACAAACGGCATCTTTTTCTTGGAGTTTATTCACCTGCTGTCATTGAAGGCATGTTTGAACGCTATGGTGTAAAGACATATTTTGAAAACAAGGGTATTCCCAATGTAACATGGCATATAAACATGAACGATCCTTATGTACATCGTTTTATCTTGTTATCAGAGCGAGATGGAATCAAACACAAACTTATTGAACTGGTGCTTCAACGGAAAATCTTAAAGCTGCACATGGATAAGAATCGCTTTTTGAACTTGGAGTTTTTGCATGTAGAATGGTTGATGATGCAAAACCCCTATAAGCCTTTCAGTATAAATAAGCCGTCCTTACCCGGACAAAAAGCACCGGGCCTCGGGATTGGTCTGCATATGCTTCGAATTCTTTTCCATCTTGCAAAAAAGACCAATACCCATGGCTTGATCAATTCCCCCAATTATCTGCATACAGCCATTTTTTTCTCGCGCGCTTTTCACTTTCTTGATCCTAAAGTTGAAGCCTTCATGCAGGTGAT
>CAYPTO010000063.1:0-6856 GCA_964413625.1 uncultured bacterium | reverse complement strand
GCAAACTTCTTGGAAATATCCATGAGGAAATTTGTTGCACACTAAATCGTATTGATCCTGAAAAAGGCGAAGAATTCCAGTGTTACGCCTTTATTGATATTGGGAGAAAATTAAATGGTTTTGGTTATTGTTTAAGGTTGGTCCAATATCGAATTAAACTTTTTTTCCTACCAAGATGGGCAAAATAGCTTAAAAAGAATATCCCAAGTATATTTTATACTTGCTTTTTATCTTCTTGCTGATTATGTTTGTAGAGAAAAGAGATAAATATGCCACAAATATCGCTATACATCGATGAGGATACTTTGGAAAAGATCGGACAAATAGCAAAAGCTGAAAATATTTCCATATCAAAATGGGTGGGTAATAACATCAAATCTTTAATAAAAAACCAATATCCGAAGAATTTCTTTTCTCTTTTTGGTGCCATAAAAGACGAAACTTTTCAAAGATCGGAAGAACTTGATCCTAATCTTGATACAGCAAGAGACGATTTCTAATGTATTTTATTGATACCAATACATGTATATACTTTTTGAATGGGAAATACCCTTCAATATTAGAGCATTTTAGATCTACAAGTCCCAATCAGATCCTAATCCCTTCTATTGTAAGGGCTGAATTGTTATTCGGCGCAGAAAAAAGTCAAAAAAGAGCTGAAAATAAAAGAAAACTTAAGCGGTTTTTAAACGTATTTAACACTGCAGACTTCGATTCAAAGGCTGCGATCCAATATTCAAAAATACGTTCTGAGCTTGAATTTAAAGGCACTCCCATTGGACCAAATGATCTTTTGATCGCATCGATCGTAATAGCCAATAATGGTATTCTTCTTACCAACAACACAAAAGAATTTTCCGGGATTCCAAATTTACATTTGGAGGATTGGACAAAATGTAATTCGTGATTAGTGAGTCTTAAAACACAATAATATTCGCAGGTTAATAATAATACTTGATGTTTATATATTATCTATGTACCCTATATACAATATCCTATAATGAGACCCTGAGTATTGCCACAGCTTCTTAATAATTATTGGAGTTTGCCATGAAACGAATTTTCATCATTCTATTTTTGATTATGTTACTTTTTTATTCATGTTTTTTAACATCGGGAGGATCTGCTAACGAACCTTCTGTGGAATATCCCACACTAGGTTTAGTCGGGTATTTTCCTTTTGATGGAGATTTAAAAGATTATAGCGATAGTTGTAATTATTGTATTGACCACACAGATAGCCTATATATTAATGGAATAATCGGCCAAGCGAAGGATTTTAACGGTGAATCAGACATGCTTAGGCTAAGAAACACTCTTCATGCCAGCAATGGTCTGACATTTTCATTCTGGCTTAAATCCAGGGGTGTTAAAGCAGGGCAAGAAAATGGGGTTATTATTGGTAAATATGATTTCACAACATGGGGCCGCTGTTTTCTAATTAACACTCAAGCAAGTTCTACTGTTAATAATCCCAGTTTGCGGGGAAATTTTTATCCTAACGGAACCACTTCAAATTACGCTGATGGCATTTACTCGGATATATATTCCTTAGATGATGTTCCATCTGGAAGGGACAGTTTAAAATATGCTATTTATGAGCCGATGGACCTTCCGCTTAATGTTTGGACACATTGTGTGATCAATGTAAGTGATACAAGCATGCAGGCCTGGATAAACGGTATTCTGACTGTTTCAATTGAACGGGAATATGAATCTTATAATGATATTTCTCAATGGAACTTAAATGATGTTCCGACCTATATTGGCAATTGCCCAACAGCCGGTAGTGGTGGTAATAATCATTACAATGGTGTTATTGATGAATTACTGATCTATAATCGTCCCCTAACTGAAGAAGAAATACTATCCATTTATGAAGAAGCTGAGTAAAGAGAGAATACTCACTCCATATTCTGTTTTCTTCCTTATAATCTCCTTTCGTTGCCAAGATTACGAAAAATAAATTTACTTTTTACTTCGAGCATTTTTTTGTAATATTCCCAACAATAAATAGGAATTAATATGCTCGAACATTCAATTCATCATATACAGCCCTATCTTTTTCAGATCGGGAATTTTCAATTGCGTTATTACGGCTTGATGTACGTTGTGGGATTTATCTTTTTTCTAATCTTTATGCGTCGACAGATCAAGCAAAATAAAGTTGATCTGACAAATAATGAATTCGATTCTTTATTCTCATGGCTGATCATTGCTCTTCTTATCGGGGCGCGATTTGGGTATGTATTGTTTTATAATCCGGGACACTATATCGATCATCCGCTTGAGATCATCTGGCCGTTCATGGATGGAAAACTGGTTGGATTTTCGGGTATGTCCTTTCATGGTGGTTTGCTGGGTTGCATTATTGGCGGCTGGATATGGACCCGAAAGTATAAAAAGAATTTTCTGCATATCGGCGGATATGTTGTCACGGTTGCGCCTTTGGGCCTCTTTTTTGGACGATTGGGAAATTTTATGAACGGCGAACTTTGGGGACGGGTTTCAGATGTAAAATGGGCTATGTATTTCCCCGAGGAAGCCGGTCTGTCTTTTGATACTCCCTTGAGGATCATTCGCCAATATATTGAAGCCGGATATATACAGGCACGACATCCCTCCCAACTTTATGAAGCATTAACTGAAGGCTTGTTGCTATTCCTTATTATGCTTTGGCTGCACAAGAAAGATGCCGCCGGATCTGTTCGAATTAGCACCTTACTTATAGGATATGCCGTATTTCGGACTTTCTGTGAATTTTTCCGTCAACCTGATGTACAGCTTGGCTTCCTTTTTGGTTGGGTGACCATGGGCCAATTATTGAGTTTTTTCATGATTTTGGGTGGTATTGCCTTGCTTATTTATCACTACAAAGTCGAAAAGAAAAAAGAATTAAGTTAATTATAATAATCAGCTTTCTTAAGTAAGGAGCATTTGAATGAAATTTTTTAAAGTACTTAGTATCGTATTATTGGGAGGTATTGTTCTTTTCTTTTTGGCTGGAGTCTTTCTGCCAAACTCAGCGACCTTAGAAAAAAAATATGAGATCGCGGCACCGGCATATGCAATTCAAAATGAGATCATTGATCTATATGAAAATCATCTCTGGCCTATCTGGAGTACTGAAGATACAAGTATTGTTTTTACATCACTTGAAAATGGTGCCGGCTACTCTTGGGAAGGCCCTGCGGTTGGACATGGTAAATGCAGCTATAATCTTGCTGTTGATTATACCATACAAGACCACATTTCTTTTAACGGTAAAGATGTCGCAGAAACTATTTGGCAATTCGAGGGTGTTGATCCTGTTATTTTAAATTTCAGTATTACGATCAATGCAGGTAAAAATATCAGTACGCGTTGGACAAATCTTTTTTTAAACCGCTTGATCGGCGATAAGATCGATGGTATTGTCAAAAACATCAAAACTACCGTTGAGATACCGAACTAAACAACAACACAGTTTTTCTATAGGTGTAATATGGATAAGAAAATATTCTTATCCCGTATCATCCCGGATGCGGGAATAGATTTGTTGAAGAATTCGGAATTTGAAGTCGAAATTCATTATAAAGATAAACCCCTCTCTCCTGAAAAACTTCGAAATCAAGTCAAAGATGTTCATGGCCTGATTTGTTTATTGGATGATAAGATCGATACTGCTCTGATAGATTCCGCGCCTAATCTTGAGGTCATTTCCAATATGGCCGTTGGATATAATAATATTGATACGGCATATGCAAAATCAAAAGGTATTAAAGTTTGCAACACACCGGGTATTCTTACGCAAAGCACTGCAGAACTTGCATGGGCATTGCTTTTTGCCATTACACGGCGAATTCCGGAATCCGATATGTTTATGCGTGAAGGAAAGTTTACCGGCTGGATGCCCATGCTCATGTTGGGCGGAGATATTAAAGGTCAAACTCTCGGCGTTATTGGCACCGGCCGTATCGGGACCGCTTTTGCACTGATGTCAAAGGGCTTCAACATGCGGATTCTCTATAATGGTAAAGCCAATTCCGCTCTTGATAAAGAATTGAACGCAGAAAATGTTACTATGGATACTTTAATTCGTGAATCAGACTTTATTTCTCTTCATGTTCCCCTGCGACCGGAAAACCATCACCTTATTGCTAAGCGGGAATTCGACATGATGAAACCCACCGCTTACCTTATTAATACGGCACGCGGCCCGGTAGTAGATGAAAAAGAACTTGTTCGTGTTTTAAAAGAAAAACGGATAGCCGGTGCAGCCTTGGATGTTTACGAAAATGAACCCGATCTAAGCCCCGGACTTATTGATCTTGATAATGTTGTCCTCACTCCTCATACAGGTTCCGCAACGGTACCCGTTCGCAATACACTCGCTATCATGGCAGTTGAAAATTGTTTGAGGATTTTGAGAGGAAAAGAGGGTGAAAACCAGGTTGTTTAAGTCCCATATTTTGAGAAAATATTTATTAAATATTTTTTTGTTGCTATTTATTGGCATACCTCTTTCAGCTGAGATCGAAGGACTACTCATCAATCAATATGGCAGTAGAATAGCCAATGCCGATATCAATATAACTCTCACCGGCGAAAGTGATATCCTTGACTATATTGTTACGGATTCAAGCGGTACATTTAATGCTACTATTACAGATGCCGATATTGCTTATTCCAGACTTTTCCCTTCTTACCCGAACCCCTCTAAGGGATCTGCTGTTCTCCCATTTTATTTACTCGAAGCCGGAGATATCCGCTTAAATACTTTCAATCTTCGAGGTGAAAAAGTATCTTCGCGATCTCTTACCCAACGACCTTCAGGCCTTCAGCAGATCGTATGGCTGGCACGTGATGATCGGGGACGGTCACTTCCTCTTGGATTGTATATCATCAGACTTGAAGCTACCGATCATGTCAGTAGTATAAAAATTCTTGTTATTGATCATAATGCCTCAACGGTTAGCCCGGCCTCAATCGATCAATTTATTCCGCAATATATTGAGACCGCGGGTTATGATCTTCATGTTAGCTTTTCAAATGGGAATACGGCACTTATTGAAGATGTAAAATTGATACCGGGAATCACAAATCGTTATTATGTTAACGAAACAGTCACTTTACCTTTTATCGCAGATGGTGAGTTTCTTCAGGTATTCAGAAATGGCACCTATGAACCTATCTTTCTCAAGGGTGTCAATCTAGGTGTTGCCGTACCAGGCACACAACCGGGAGAATTGGCAGCAACTCGCGAACAATATGCAACTTGGCTTCAAGAAATAGCAGATGCTGGTTTAAATTATATTAGAACATATACGCTGCATTACCCGAGATTTTATGAGGAATTTGCACGCTATAATCAAGCAAATCCCGATAATCCAATCTATCTAATACAGGGTGTCTGGCTTAATGAAGAATATGAAGATGATCTGATTGTATCTCAAACAACAAAATTTGACGAAGACATCGAAGAAGTGGTCGATTGTCTATATGGGAATAAAGTAATAGATCATCGTTATGGTCGTGCTTACGGAAATTATGAGACCGATATATCACCTTGGTTATTTGCTTATATCATTGGCCGAGAAATACATCCTTCTGAAGTTATTCTCCTTGAGGTTAACCATCCTGATTTAACAAGCTTTACCGGCACTTCAATCAGCATAGAAAGTGATTTTCCCATTGATGTTTGGTTAACAGCAAGGTTAGATCATCTTGTGAATTATCAACGCAACACATACCAAACTGAACGCCCTGTAAGCGTCAGCTCGTGGCCAACCCTGGATCCTATTATTCACCCTACGGAAGATCCGGAACGGACAGAAGAAGATATCGCTGTAATGGACATGTCCGCTATTGATTGCCACAATGCACCCGCTGGATTTTTTATAAGTTATCATGCTTATCCCTATTATCCTGATTTTATTAGTGAAGATCCCGAATATCAAACCTACTCTGATTCTATCGGGCCGAATTCCTATCTCGGTTATTTAAATGATCTCAATGATTATTATGTGGATATCCCTTTGTTAATAGCAGAATTTGGCGTCCCATCCAGCTGGGGGAATGCACATTTTGCTTTTAGCGGTATGCATCATGGCGGATTTAGTGAATGTGAGCAAGGTAAGATCAACGTGCGTTTATTGAACAATATTTATGATGCCGGCTGTGCCGGTGGTCTGGTTTTTTCATGGATTGATGAATGGTTTAAAAACTCCTGGATCACGGCACCCTTTGGTTCAGACGCATCACGAAGACATTTCTGGCATAATATTACATCCCCCGAACAAAACTATGGAATGATCGGGTTCAAAGAAACTGATCCTGATTACTCACGCTGGGTGGAAAGCACAGGTTCAGGCAACCTTCAGAGTGTAAAAGGCGATATGGATAATGCTTATTTTTACGCAAAAATCGAACTGGATCAGGTTTTATTGCCCGGTGATACAGTTTGGATCGCATTTGATACTTATCGATCAGATCTGGGCGAATCAATATTGCTCAATGGCCAAAGCATTTCGAATCGAGCTGAGTTTCTCCTAGCGGTAAATAGCTCTGATATTTCACCCATGTTTGTCACACAAGCATATGATCTTTTTGGTATTTGGCATCATACCTCTTCCGCCTCTCAGCTTTTCCATTCTATTGCAAGCGATAATGCTCTTTGGAACCCGATCCGCTGGAAAACAAATTTCTATGAATGGAGTTATCAGGAAATTGGTTTATTACGAACTGCAAGGGATAACGATGAATACAGTTCTTTAGATGGTGTACGAATTGAGGATAATGTGATCACATTACGGATTCCGTGGTCATTGCTGCAGTTTACCTACCCTTCGAGACGAGAAGTAATGGATGATGATAA
>CAYPTO010000062.1:0-6909 GCA_964413625.1 uncultured bacterium | reverse complement strand
TTACCTTTGAATTTTTCGGATGAAAAGCACGAGAACACATTTTATAGGATTCGAGAACACGAAAAGCATCAGAAACTCCATCAAAGACTTTAAAGAAATCCGGAGTTAAATTTGCAGTATCTCCAATAATGCCATATATGGCATATTCCTGTCCCTGGCTGGGATGGTACTCAAAACCATGTGAAGTCAGATAAGCTTCCCCATGGGATTTTTGCTCTCTTGTTGCATTTGGTTTGAATACAATGATCATGTATTCACTCCTTTATAATTTTAAATTGGGTATGGCTCCGATTGCCAAATCGGTAAACCACCCCTTACGATAATACATCACACCTGTAGCTGCTATCATGGCAGCATTATCCGTACAATATTCCAAAGGAGGGTAAAAAAGTTCAACCCCCATATTGTCCGCCATTTTTTTTAATTCGGAACGCAAACGTCTGTTTGCGGCAACACCACCGGCAATAACAATCTGCTTGTGATCGGTGACTACAATTGCCCGTCGAACTTTTTCTTTTAATACATCTACAACCGCTTCCTGAAAACTGGCGGCTATATTCGCTTTATCCTGATCATTGGGCTCATCATGTTTCTTTACATAATTCAATACGGCCGTTTTCATACCACTGAAACTAAAATCCAAGCTATCAGATTCAAGCAATGATCTGGGAAATTTTACAGCCTTTGGATCACCGCTATCAGAGAGAGTATCAATAACAGGACCGCCCGGGTAACCGATCTTCAGTAATCGTGCTGTTTTATCAAATGATTCTCCGGCTGCATCATCACGGGTTGTACCCAGGATCTTAAAATCTTTTATTCCCTTAACGTCCACCAGCATAGTATGTCCACCGGAAACCAGCAGACAAAGAAAAGGCGGCTTCAATTTCTGGAACTCAAGCATCGGAGCATACAAATGTGCTTCAACATGATTAACAGCGATAAAAGGTATGTTTTGAGCTAAAGCAAATCCTTTTGCATAATTTAGCCCCACCAATAAGGCGCCCATTAGACCCGGCCCATAAGTTACGGAAATAGCATCGATATCATTAGGACTTAATTTGGCGCTTTCAAAAGCCGAATGAACAACCTGAGAAATAGCATGCTCATGTGCACGACTTGCAAGTTCCGGAACAACTCCCCCGTATTTTTTATGGATCATCTGCGAATACACAATATGCGATTCAACATCAAAACCTTTTAAAATAGCCGCACTTGTCTCATCACAAGAAGATTCTATTCCTAATATCCGTGGATTTATTTCTTTATCACTCATTCTTTGGTATTCTTTTTAATTACAACCACTTCAATTTGCTGTGGATTAATTTGTATAACATCTAATACTTCTTTAGGTGTCGTTATCTTCACCGGATAATAATTTTTATTCGGGAACCACTGTGACAAATAATCAAAATACACATAGAAATCCCGACGTGTCAAATCCTGAATTTGATCATTTCCTCCGGTAACTCTTAAACTGACGGTATTGGGTATAAACTGTATTTCAAGATCCGATGGCTTATTCTTAACCTGAATTGGGATATTAGATATCGTCCGTTCACCGATCATTTCGATATTAAATTCAACATCAATTTTTTCGGGTGATATAGTAAGCAATTCAGGATCGGGATTAACAATTGGTATGGTAGATATAAACGATATATCTGCATTATCTTTATTAATTATCGCTGTCTGCAACTGATCATAATTATGCAATAGTGTCCGAGGTCCTATAAGGGTTACCTTAGATAATTCGGGAGCATTGACCAAAATAAATCCCGGACGAAGAGTAATTTTTGATTGAATTTTAACGGGAACAATCTTTTCCACTTTATTGTCAATCATGACATTTATACTGTCAGGATAAACTACTTCCAGAAATTTCATTTCAGATTGAAGCATGACTTGATTCGGTCGTTCCTGAAAATAGTTTTTCAAAGAAATCTTTTCATTGCCGCTTATATTACCAACATCAAGGATCAGTGAAGATTTATTTGACCATCGTTCAAAATACAGTGCTCGACCCGGCCCTTCAACACGTACCTTTATCGAATGCGGCAGAACCTGACCTAAGGTCATGTTTGCTCTCGGCTCATAAACCTTTAATGGCAGATCTACCACTCCAACATATGTCTGGCTGGACACGATCAAGAACCATAATATCATAGCAGCGATAGTGATAACAATTTTTGGAATTAATTTTTTCATAATAATTACCCTAAATTTAAAAAATTTACAAATATAATTTAAGATTCACAATTTAAAATAAGATTTATAGCAATTTCTTTATCTGTGCTTGCAATTTGTCACAAAATTAAGTGTTTTACTTTGTGATTTTACAGATAATTGGGAAATATGACTAAGAATATAAAGTTTAAAGCCAAATATAACATATAAGAATAAAGGCGCAAACATGTCAGAGATTTAGTTTAATTTTTATTAAATATCAATCATTTCAATTTTTTGTAATATATCTTCAATCTCTAATCCAAACCAATTCGGTTGAGGATTAGCATTGAACTTTAAAAGTTCTCCTGTTTGCCGACTAAACATACCATACGAAAAAATCGTAGCAATGGTATCGACTCTATCCTCGATTGAATATTCCCTACTCTTCCAATAACTTTGAATAATTCTCATATAAGCAGACGCATAGAGAAAGTTTGTTCGATTATCTTTCAGCTTATCAATAATTTCTTGAGGCGATTGGCTAATTGAAAGAATATCTTTATATTTTCTTCCCGGATAAAATTCAGATGTACTATCTGTCAAATGATACTCAATCCAATAAGCCGTCTTCATCTTTACCCGGCAAAATCCTATGGAACTGTTCTGACCTTTCTTAGCCGGATAATCATCAAAATATTCATCCTGCCGACTGTAGTTATTGGTTCGCTCAACGCAGATAATTGCTTTGAGTTTTATCGGATCAATATCAAAAGTTTTTGCAGTATATTCAATATTTTCTGACTGTTCTTCCAGCTTGACCAATGTCGTATCCGAAAATTGAGGGTGTAAAATATTTTGTGTAAATGGTGTCAATAAGACCCTTTCACGCATTAGAATGTTTCGGAGGACAGGCGCGAGAAAGTTCCAAATTTTTTAATTCTTAAACGTGTGGATAATATTGATTAATTAGCAAATCACATCATAAACAAAAGATCCTCTCTGCTTCCACAAAGAGGATCTTTTTATGATTTAATCCTTAAGGATTATTTTTCTTCAGTTTCTTCTGCGGGAGCTTCTTCAATTTCTTCTGCTTTTACTTCCGCTTTTTTTGTGTTTTTTTTCTTCGGAGCTGTTTTTTTTGCAGGTGCTTTTTTTGCAGGTACTTCTTCTACGTCAGCTTTTTTCTTAGCCTTAGAAGACTTTTCTACAGTTTCTTCAGCTTCTGCTTCTTTCGTTTTAAGTTTAGAAAGAAAATCATCCGGAATCTCAAGCTTTTGTGTTACCTCTTCTTGTTTAGACATAACACGTGCTATGTCTTTATCATCTTCCGATAAACCGAGATCTTCACTGGCAAGCACGATCTTGCGATCTTCCTGGCGAACTTCAACTACGCGAAGTTCTAACTCATCGCCAACTTTGATACCGCGCGTATAATCGCGTTTGTCTTTTTTAGACATGGCATTCAGAGGAACGATAGCTTCTACTTCTTCATTTTCGATAGTCATAATGATACCCTTATCAAGGATCTTCAAGACAGAGGCTTTGACCATCTTATTTGATTTGTATTTGTTTTTCAGGACTTCCCATGGATTTTCTTCAAGTTGTTTATAACCTAAAGATATCTTACGGCTTTCATTGTTGATCTCAAGTATCACAACATCAATTTCTTGTCCTTTTTGAAGAATTTCCTTCGGATGACGTACCACTTTGATCCATGAAAGATCAGAAACGTGGATCAATCCGTCAATACCTTCTTCAATCTCAACAAAAGCACCGAACTGGGTCAAATTACGTACAATACCTTTAACCTTCATACCCGGAGCATATTTCATTCCGAGTTCATCCCAAGGATCAGGTTGTAATTGTTTAACACCGAGAGAGATCTTACGATCTTGAGAATCAATAGCAAGAACTTTGGCTTCAATTTCATCATTGATCTGGTAGATCTCTGAAGGATGTTTAATATGTTGTGTCCAGCTCATTTCTGAGATATGGATCAAACCTTCAACACCTTTTTCCAATTCTACAAAAACACCGTAGTTGGTAATTGAAACGATGCGGCCTGTAACAACAGAATCGATCGGATATTTTTGTTCAATATCTTCCCAGGGATGTGCTTCAAGCTGTTTAACACCCAAAGAAACGCGTTGTTTTTCAGTATTGTAATCAATGACTTTAACTTCAACAACATCGTCAATGGAAAGCATTTCAGAAGGATGCTTGATGCGTCCCCATGACATATCTGTGATATGCAGCAACCCATCCACACCACCAAGATCAATAAACACACCAAAATCGGTAATATTTTTTACGCGACCTTTGAGTACCTGATCAACCTGGATTTGGCTAAGCAGTTCTTCACGTTTTTCTTTAAGAGCTTCTTCAAGAATTTCTTTACGGCTGACAACGATGTTTTTACGGGCTTCGTTCAATTTAACGATCTTAAGATTCATGTTTTTACCAACATAGGCATCAAAATCGATAACAGGACGAACATCAATCTGTGAACCGGGCAGAAAACCTTCAACACCGCCAAGATCAACGACCATACCGCCCTTGATACGTTTAACAATGTAACCTTCAATGATACCATCGGCATCATAAACTTCTTTAAGGCGTTCCCATGCACGGAGAAAGTCAGCTTTTTTCTTAGACAGGATCAACTGACCTTTACGGTCTTCGATCTTATCAACATATATTTCAATTTCATCTCCAAGTTCAGGAATGTTTTTCCCAAATTCATCTACCGGGATCAAACCTTCTGACTTAAAGCCAATATCAACAACAACTTCTTTATCCGTAATACGGATAACATGACCATTTACACGTTCGTTGTTACTGAACTTATTCAATGTTCTTTCGTACATTTGTTCAAGTTCAGGATTTAATTTTTCTTTGACCTCCGTAACCAATTCACTACGTTCAATTACGCGAATTTGATCATAGATGTCACCAGCAGGTTTTTTATTAGCCTCAGCTGCCGGTACTTCAGGTTTTACTTCTTCAACAGTTTCATCAACCGTTTCTTCAGTTGCATCAACCATTTCTTCAGTTTCATCAACCGCTTCTTCAGTTGCCTCAGCAACTTCTTCAACAGTTTCTTCTACTGCTTCCGTAGTTTCTTCAACTACTTTTTCAACCTGTTCTTTAACTTCTTCTACATCGACTGATTTGACTTCAACGGTCTCGTCAACAGTTTCGATGTCTTCCTGAGGGTTTACGGGTTCTACGTTTTTCAACTCTTCAGCCATTCATTTTCCTCCATGTTTTGGCTCTTTTGTTTGTATATATGATAATATCTTATCAACTTGTTCATCAAATGTCAAATCACTTGTATCGATTTTAATCGCATCATCTGCCTTCTTCAAAGGGGAATGCTCACGAGATGAATCTTCTTTATCTCTTCGCAGAAGATCGGCTTTGATCTCTTCAAAGCTTAAGGCTTCTTTAGATTCTTTCAATCTCCTCATTGCTCTGACATTTTCATCGGCAACAAGAAAAAATTTATAATCGGCATTTGGAAACACAACCGTTCCAATATCCCTGCCTTCCATTACGATATCGTGGTTCGCGGCGATTTCCCGTTGTTTTTCAACCAGGAGTTTGCGTACGGCGGGATTTGCCGACACAGGTGTTACAGCCTTGCTTGTAGCATCTTTACGAATAGTTTCCGTTACATCATTTCCATTCAGGAAGACATCTTTTCCCTTAAAAGATATTTCCATACTCTTCATTGCCTTGGCAACTTCTACTTCATCGAAAGGATCGATTTGCAGAAGCAATATTCCAAGAGCTACGGCACGATACATCGCACCGGTATCCAAATATGTAAAAGCCAGTGCTTTTGCCACTGCTTTTGCCGTGGAACTTTTACCTGATCCGGAAGGACCATCGATAGCAATAATCATCAAACTACACCTTTTCCACCTATTCAAAAAAGCGTGTGAATTTAAGCCCTAAATAAGTTCAAACAAAGTACTTTTTTATTTGACAGATTAAAAATAATATCGTATAATAGACAGTCAATAGATATTTATCATTGAGCGGAACAAGTTTAAATAACTTGATTATATATTTCAAGTTCCCTCCTGTGTAGAAAAATGCCGACGCGACCCAAAGTGTCGGCATTTTTCGTATCTCTTTGATAATACAAGCTGCAGCTTATTTGCACATTGATTTTCATACAATTAAGTATTAAAATTAGTTCATGATAAAAAAACGGATCACAGTAATTATTTTAGCTTTTTCGGCTCTTATTTCATTTGCCTCCGCAGAAGTAAACTTTAGCACCAGCGCAGATGTTTACAGCAGATATATGTTTCGCGGTTTTGCACCTGCAGGTAATCAACCCGCTTTAGGACTGAATTTTTCGGCTTTCTTTGCAGATGTGAATATAAACGTTTCGCAATGGTACGTAAATTCTTTAAGTGATATTTCAGCTTATCATGAATTGGGTACAATGCTCAATTATTATCATTATTTTACCGATCGCCTGATCGCTTCAGGCGGATTAACAGTTTACCTTTTCCCCAACTTACCGGAGTCTCCTCTTGCAGGCCTGGAATTGAACCTTAGTTTGACGGATATCGGTTTTATAATTCCTTACTTCTTTGAGACCTATTACGATTTTGTGTTGAAAAGCTGGTATGCTAAATTTACCTGTGGCTATACCTTCGATTCTTTTTTACCTTTTAATTTTGCTCTTTCCACTGCAGCGAATATTCTTCCTTATACTCGCAA
>CAYPTO010000061.1:0-6923 GCA_964413625.1 uncultured bacterium | reverse complement strand
TTTACGATCTTTGCTGCAACCGTTTCACTCAAGCTTCCACCAAAAACAGTGAAATCCTGCGCAAAGACATAAACCAAACGTCCATCTATCGTACCACATCCCGTGACAACTCCATCACCCAGAAAATGTTTTTTTTCCATTCCAAAATCAGTACAGCGATGTTTAACAAAGGTATCAAATTCTTCAAATGAATCATTATCCAATAATTCATTAATTCTCTCTCGGGCTGTCATTTTCCCTTTTTTATGCTGTTTTTCTATTCTGTCTCTACCACCACCCATGTGAGATTCCCGACGCATTTCCTGCAAATGCTTCAATTCATTCATATTTTCTCCTATCTCCCCTTACTTATGTTCTTCTGTAAGTTCAGTTAATATCCCGAAAGTTGATTTTGGGTGTATAAATGCGATCTTATGTCCTCCGGCTCCCATCCTGGGCTCCTTATCTATCAATCGCATCCCTTTTCTATCCATTTGATCAATTGCTAATTTACAATCTTCCACTTGATATGCCATGTGATGAACACCCTGCCCTTTTTTCGCAATATACTTTGCTATAGGACTATTTTCATCTGTTGCTTCCAGTAATTCAATACGAGTATCACCCACGTTAAAAAAGGCAACTTTTACCATTTGATCTTCTACTGTTTCAGTACCTGTTAATTTTAACCCCAAAACATCGCGATAATAAGGAATCTGCTCATCAAGAGATTCAACCGCAATACCGATATGTGATATTTTTTTAACCATTTTTGTCTTTCTCCTATACCACTATATTTTCTTTATATTCGCCAAAGATATCGCGCATCACATTGCATATTTCACCGAGAGTAGCATAAACCCTGACGGCAGAAACAATGTACGGCATAAGATTTTCATTACTTTTACATGCCTTTTTCAACTCACTAAGGTTTTTTTCCACTTCCTGGTTATCCCTGCGGGATTTTAAATTTTCGATGCGTTTAATTTGCTCATGCTGTATTCTTCTATCAATACGAAGGAGATTCTTGGGAGCATCTTCTTTAATTGTAAATTTATTGAGTCCGACGATAATACATTCATTATTCTCGATCTCTTTTTGTGTACGGTATGCTTCACGTTGGATCTCACGTTGAACGTAACCCTGTTCGATCGCTGTGGTCATTCCGCCAAGCTCATCAATTTTGTTAATATAAGCTTCTGCTTCAGCTTCAAGTTTGTCTGTAAGAGCTTCAACAAAATAGGAACCTGCAAGTGGATCAATGGTTTGAGCAACTCCACTTTCATAAGCAATGACCTGTTGAGTCCGCAAAGCTATGCGGACTGATTCTTCAGCGGGCAGAGCAAGGGCTTCCTCTTTACTGTTTGTATGTAAACTTTGAGTTCCACCCATAACTGCCGACAAAGCTTGTATGGCAACACGGACAATATTATTATCGGGTTGTTGTGCAGTTAAGGTTGAGCCCCCGGTTTGAGTATGAAAACGCAGCATCAGAGATTTTTCTTTTTTTGCGTTAAAACGCTCTTTCATGATCTTTGCCCAAAGACGGCGTGCAGCACGAAACTTTGCAACTTCCTCCAGAAGATTGTTATGAGCATTAAAAAAGAAAGATAAACGTCCCGCAAATGCATCAACATCCATTCCTGCTTTCTGCGCTGCCTCGGTATAGGCTATTCCGTCTGCAAGTGTAAATCCAATTTCCTGAGCTGCCGTTGAGCCGGCTTCGCGAATATGATAGCCGGATATAGAAATGGTATTCCATTTAGGTATTTGCTTTGAACAATATTCAAATGTATCCGTCACAAGCCGCATAGAAGCTTTTGGAGGAAAAATATATGTTCCACGGGCAATATATTCTTTTAATATATCGTTTTGGATGGTACCGGTTAATTTATCCGGACTAACACCCTGTTTTTCCCCAACGACCATATACATTGCCAACAATACCGCCGCAGGAGCATTTATCGTCATACTGGTTGATACTTTATCAAGTGGTATTTGATCAAACAATACCTCCATATCTTCCAATGAATCTATTGCTACGCCAACTTTCCCGACCTCGCCATCACAGATCGGATCATCTGAGTCATATCCTATTTGAGTAGGAAGATCAAATGCAACAGATAAGCCGGTTTGACCATTTTCAAGTAAATATTTGTATCTTTCATTTGATTGCTTTGCATCACCGAAACCTGCGTATTGACGCATGGTCCAAAGTCGTCCTCGATACATTGTTGGATAAACCCCTCGGGTATAAGGATATTCACCCGGATATCCAATTTCAGTATTATAATTATTACCGATATCTTCAGGTGTATATAGAGGATTAATCTCTACTCCGGACATTGTTTTGAACTCTTGAGCACGTTCACCGCCTTTCTGGTAAAATGCCTTATAGGTCGTGTCAAGCCACTCTTTTTTTGTTTTGGATACTGACATAATTTTCTGTTCCTGTCCTGCTTAATCAATTATAAAGAATACAGCCCAGTTCTGATGACCGGGCTGTTTAAATTCGTTACTTTGTATTTTCTCCGTAGTATTTGTCGAAGTAATATCTTTGATAGTAGTAATAGTAACCACTTGAAGTGTTTTTAGGATTCACATCGTTCAACACGGTACCCGCGATCGTGATCTTAGTATTTTTCATTTCTTGCTGCAAGTGGACAACGACTTCTTTCTGAGCCTCACCTGCACGAACAACCAAGAGCACGCCATCAGTCATAGAACCAAGTAGCGCAGCATCGGTTACAGCCATAAGAGGTGGTGCATCAAAGAATATTTTATCAAACTGTTTACGTAATTGTGTAAATAGTTCTTTCATCGCCTTAGAGCCCAAGAGCTCGGAAGGATTGGGTGGAAGGCTTCCCGCCGGCATGACATATAGATTATCAATTTCAGTTTTAAATATTGATTCATCCATTTTCGAACGTTTGGTGATCATGTTGGCAAGACCCGGTTTCTTGGGTGTTGAGAACATTTTATGGATAGTCGGTTTACGCATATCACCATCCACCAAAAGAACCTTCATGCCAAACTGAGCATAAGCAATAGCCAAGTTTGAAATTACCGTTGATTTACCTTCAGCAGCACCGGCTGATGTTACTACAAGCGCAGATATTGTTTTATCAACTACCGATAATTCCAGATTCGTTCTTAATGATCGGAAAGATTCCGATATTGGTGAACGAGGCTTAAAGTGGGAAATTAAACGATTTCTAAAGTCATCATTACTTGAATATTTTTTATCAAGCACTTTTTTGGCCTTATCAATTGACATGGAGGGAATAATTCCAAGAACAGTTAAGCCAAGTCCTTCCAGATCTTCTTTACTTCTAATTGAATTATCCATGAACTCACGCAGAAGGATTATACCAATACCGGCAGCCAGCCCAAAAATAAAGCCAAGAAGAATATTCAAATTAGTTTTTGGTTTAATCGGCAGATATTTAGGAACCGCTTTATCAATAACATAAACGTTTGATATCTGTGATGCTTCCTGAATACGAGCTTCTTCATAACGCTCTTTCATTAAAAGATATATTCGTTCATGTGTTTGCCGTTCGCGTTCTAAGTGAATATAAGAAATACTGGCTGATGGGATTTCTTCAATCAAACCATTATAATACCTGTTAAGCTTTGAATACTCTTCAACTTTTGTTTCCAGGCTAACTTTTTTACTTTCATTTTCAACGATTTGAGCAAGAATGGTTTGATTTACAGCCATTGGATCCAATTCACCCGGAAGGTATCCGTATTGGACCAAAAGTAATGTTTCCTCTTCCAGTCGTTTTTTCTTTAATTCCATTTCCGCTAATTTTACTTGATTATCACTTATTGACTGATCAGCATCAATAAAATATTTTTCAAGCACGGCGATTTCTTCTCTTAAACGAAGGATCAAAGGATTGGCTACCTGTAAACGGATGTCCAGAATTTGTTGTTGTTTTTCATCAAATTGGCTTTTTAAAAATTCAAGTTGATCATTAACAATATTTAATTCTGCTCTTGCTGTAAAAAGCTGTGCTTCGAACTCTGCAGATTTTTGAATTAATTGTTTTGCATTCTCATCAAGATCAACAATCCCTTCCTTCTCTAGAAAATCACTAAGTTGCTCTTCAATAGCGGCAAGTTTAGGTTCAACATCATTTATCTGAATTTCAAGAAAATTCCTGACTTTACCGGCAGCGTTACTGACCCTTTCAAGATCATTTGCATAATACTGTGTAACCAATTCATTTAATATAATAGCCGCTTCAGTGGGACTGTAACTCTCGATAGAAATATTGATCGTTTGTGTTTCGCGTACAGGTTCAACTTCCAAATCATTTAATAAACGATTTATATAATTTTTTCTTTTTTGATCAAGTGTCAGTACTTTTTCTTCTTCTTTGCTAAACATTTTTTTCAATTGTTTCTTTAGTTTCGTAGAAAATGACTGGTTTTCCAGCAAAAGACCTCGATCAAACAGATAAAGAGAATCCAAAGGATATTCAACCAGCAAACTATTTATAGTACGTTCAGCAATTGTTCGGGAAGTAATGATTTGAATTTCATTATTAATCACCATATCATTATTGATAAACGGGGTCATCTGCTCAAAAACGCCTCCGGCAGCCACACCATTCTCAATAAGGATCTGTGTTTCAGACTTATAAACTTTTGATTGATTTACGGTATAAAGAATCGTTCCGATAAAAATCAATAAAAACATGATAATGACAATGTGAATTCGCTGCATCACTACTTGAACAAGATATCGCAGATTTAACTCATTTTCTTCTTTTACATTAAAATTCTGCGCAATATTGCTGTTCATATTCCCAGTCGTATTATCCATAAAATTCCCTTCTTATTTATAGTGTGCAATTTAATGCTTTCTTAGATATAAGTCTATGAGTTTTTCTTTATTTTTTTCAATATATTTATCAGCGGCATCATGTGTATTTTCAATCTCACCTTCTAATATTGCTTCTTCTATATGATGCTTGATTTTACCGACATAGGGACCGGGTTCCAAGT
The DNA here is from genome assembly GCA_964413625.1 of uncultured bacterium. GTDB lineage: Bacteria > Fidelibacterota > Fidelibacteria > Fidelibacterales > Fidelibacteraceae > M50B103. The sequence goes on along the minus strand of CAYPTO010000061.1, from coordinate 1,925 downwards.
TAAACATTTTCATAATTTCTTTGCCGTCGAATGGTGATTGAAAAGCACGAAGTGCATCTTTTTCTTCTACTTTTCCTATTCGTTCTTCCACTAGCTCAAAATTAGAAAGATAACGTTGAACACGATCTTTGTTTTTTGAGGTTATATCCGCGCGACAAAGTAACATCAGGTCATCAAGGTTCTCTCCAGCTTCAACGATAAGTCGTCTGATCGCACTATCTGTCACTTTTTCTTTTGCAACGGCAATAGGCCGAAGATGGAGTCGAATCAATTTTTCAATAGTTTTTATATCGCGTGTTGAAAGTCTTAATTTACGGGCATAACGTTCGAACATACGGGCACCAAGTTCTTCATGGCCATGAAAGGTCCATCCGGTTCCTTCAATAAATCGCTTGGTGCGAGGTTTTGCAATATCATGATAAAGTGCAGCTAATCTTAGATTAATATCGCCATTTGCCTTTGCAACATTATCAAGTACTTTAAGCGTATGCAGATAAACATCTTTATGCTTAAAACCTCCTTGACTTTCAATACCGCGTAATACAAGGATCTCCGGAAAAAGGAATTCAAGTAAAGTGGACTCAAGAAGAAGATTAATACCAAAGGATGGTTTAGAGCTCATTAATATTTTAAAAAATTCATCACGAATACGTTCTTTTGAAATAATATTAATTCTATCAGCATATGTTTTGATAGCTAAAAAAGTATTTTCATCAATACTAAAACCCAATTGTGAAGCGAAGCGAATAGCACGTAGCATACGAAGAGGATCTTCAAAAAATGTTTCCTTGGGGTCAAGTGGTGTAATGATAAGACCTTTATCAAGGTCCTTTAATCCGTTAAAAGGATCAATAAATTCACCAAAAGTGTCACCATTGATTGAAAGTGCCATTGTATTAATCGTAAAATCACGTCTTTTAAGATCTTCATCAAGATCGGTAAATTTTACTTTCGGATTACGCGAATGAGATAAATAAACTTCTTTTCTAGCGGAAACAATTTCCAATTCCATTGTTTCAAGGTGGATCATTGCCGTACCAAACTCTTTAAATTTCACAACCGGAAAAGCATTGAGAGCCTTAGAAACCTCATCGGCAAAAATAAGTCCATCACCTACAACAACGATATCAATATCTTTACTTTTTCTAGCGATAAGCAAATCGCGAACAAAGCCACCCACCAGATAAGCTTTTATATCGGATATATCGGCAATTTCACCAATTTTTTTAATTAGCTCATATCGAGATGGTTGATCTTCAAGTAATTGTTTTACTTCCAGTTTCATGAAGGAATTTACACTATTTGTTGATATGATAAAAATAAATTTATGTAAAAAAAGTAACCCCGCCGATTGGCGGGGTTAAATGGTTTCCGGCGATGTCCTACTCTCCCACACCGTTGCCAGTGCAGTACCATCGGCTCTGCTGGGCTTAACTTCTCTGTTCGAAATGGGAAGAGGTGTCTCCCCAGCGATATTGTCGCCCGGAAAAAGTTTTATATAAATAGTGGTGGACAAATGATGCTACAACAAATTTACGCGGCTACCAATAATATTGAATTTAAATATACGTTTTAAATCTAACGGACAATTAGTATCACTCGACTAAACACATTACTGTGATTACATCTGTGACCTATCAACCTTGTCGTCTACAAGGATCCTTAAGGGAAATCTAATCTTGAGGTAAGTTTCACGCTTATATGCTTTCAGCGTTTATCTTATCCGAACGTAGCTACTCTGCGATGCCACTGACGTGACAACAGATACACCAGAGGTTCGTCCATTCCGGTCCTCTCGTACTAAGAACAGGTCCTCTCAAATTTCCTACGCCCACGGCGGATAGGGACCGAACTGTCTCACGACGTTCTGAACCCAGCTCGCGTGCCGCTTTAATGGGCGAACAGCCCAACCCTTGGGACCTTCT
>CAYPTO010000060.1:0-7073 GCA_964413625.1 uncultured bacterium | reverse complement strand
GTAGGGCGTATATTCCTGAAGGCTAACAAAGGGTTGGCTTGAAACCGCCACGGTCAAAGCTACGGCTACACCGATCTTTAGTACCAATTTGAAAAATTCTTTCCATTGTTTCTCAAACAGCAAACGAACAACAGGAATCAGATATAAAAACAGAAGAAATAAAATACTATAAAATGTGACTTGAACATGTTGGGTGCGCATGATCCAAGAAAATGCAGCTGTAAATAAACCAACGGCAAGCCAGGTGCGCTTATCAACAAGATAATTAAAGCTCAAGATCACCCAGGGCAAGATCATAAAAGCTCTAAGTTTGGCAAAATGACCCACATGTAATAGCGCCATCCAGTGCGGTAGCAACATATATGCAAGCGCGGGGATCAAAGCGATATACCAAGGGATCTTTTTATAGCGCAATAGGAAGAAAATACCTAACGCGCCTATCAGGTAATACCAAAAATAAGAATAAATAACTTTTCCCAACAGCGATATAAAACTATCTGCATGAATGATAGTAGGAGTAATACGCGGATACACCGGCATTCCTGCAAAAATATTAGGATTCCAAAGTACTTTTTCTCCACTTTCTTCCTGATATTTCACATAAAGGTTGGTGTTACCCTTTGATGCGGAAATATCCACACCGGTAGGTCTTTGTCCGTTAAATATCATTGGGGAAAAAAAATATAATAATGGAATAAGAAAAACCAGTGTTACCACAAGAGGTTTTACCCATTTTTGTGTTTGTTTTAGTTCGCTCATATTTGCTCCTGCCTATTTATAATAATTTTTTACAAATCCGGTTTTTTCCCGTCCGCCAAACAGAACTCGACGAATAAGCGCACCTCCAAAGCCAAGACCATAACCTATTATCTGAATAGGGACAACAATAGGAATAAAAACAAAAACCCTGATATCTTTGTACTTAGATATCCCATGAATGGCCATTAACAAAAGCATACCGAAACCCGCCACTAGAAAGGGCCAAAGGACAGAAGGCCAAATTGCCAGACAGATCAAAAATGCAAGAATAAAAGAAGTTCCAAGAAATGGGAAAAAATGGATGGGCTCCAACATACCTTTATCGATCTTGTATAGATTAATACGGGCAACTCCCCAGTTATAAACTTGTTTGAAAAATCGCCATATTGATGTACGCCGTTTGTGAAAAACTACGGCATCAATAACTTTTATTGTTTTCCCCTGTGAACGAATACGGTGAGTAAATTCAATATCTTGTCCATGACGCAAAGTGCCGAAACCACCAATTTTTTTTACTACATCAGCATGCACCCCCATATTAAAAGAACGCGGATAATATTTTGAAATTTTCTTTTTTGATGATCCCCTGATACCACCGGTCGTAATAAAAGATGTCATAGAATAATCAATAGCCTTTTGCAAAGGTGAGAAATCAGAACGTACTTTATCCGGACCACCGAAACCGGCAACGGGTTCCGTAATAGCTCCGTCATAGGCCTTAAGCCAGTTTTTATCTGCTATACAATCGCTATCCACAAAAATATAATATTCTGCTTTTGCCTGCTCCATTCCGGTGTTTCGTGCAGGCCCCGGGCCTTTGTGGTCTTGCTTATAAAAAGAAAGATTTAAATCTCCCTTCTTTATCAATTCATTGATAAATTCTTCTGTTGCATCGGTAGAACCATCATCAACAATAATGACTTCAAAAGCATCTTTACTCAGCGTTTGCTTTTCAAGAGAAAGCAATAACTCCCTGATCTCGTCAAGGCGATTATATGTCGGCACGATTACTGAAAAGCGGTAAGGAAAATTTGTCATTGTTGTGATTTCTTTTTGGATTGATAGACCAACATTTCACCAATTAGACCGATAGAGAACAGCTGAACACCCAGGACTATCAATAAAACACCCAAGATCAACATGGCCATGTGAGATTGGAAGGATTCTCCGTATGAAAACTTATATATAAGAACAATGATCTCCACGACCACACCGGCCGTTGCAGATATAAGCCCAAAAAAACCAAAGAAATGCATAGGGCGCATTGTAAATCTACTTAAAAAGAAAATGGTCATAAAATCAAAAAAACCTTTGAATGTACGGCTAAAACCATATTTACTGACACCGCTCGTACGTGGGTGATGGGTAACCACGATCTCGGTGGTTTTAAAACCTTCCACTTTGGCCAGAACGGGTATCCAACGATGCATTTCTCCGTAAAGTTTAACCGTTTTAATGACTTCATTGCGATATCCTTTTAATCCGCAGTTAAAATCATGGATCTTGATCCCGGACATCACCCGGGCAGACCAATTAAACAATTTAGACGGCCAACGTTTGGTGATGGGATCGTGACGTTTTTTCTTCCAGCCGGATACAATATCCCATCCTTCTTTCAATTTGGCAACTAAGGCGGGGATCTCCTTGGGCTCGTCCTGAAGATCAGCGTCCATTGTGATCACAAAATCTCCTTTTGCCATATCAAACCCGGCCTGAAGTCCGGCTGCTTTTCCTTTATTCCTGTGAAAGTGGATATGTAAAATATTACTGTGATTTTTTGTCAAAGCATTGCAATATTCGGTCGTAGCATCAGTGGAGCCATCATTAACAAAAATGATCTCTCCTTCATATTTTTCTTTTGAAAAAATATCAAGGACCTGGCGAGCCAACTCTTTAACGGTTCCTTCTTCATTATAGGCGGGAACGACGACGGATACATCCATTATTTTAATTCCTCCAAAGCATTCATGGCATCGATATTATTGGGATCAATCTTGAGTGCAACCCGAAAAGCCGCTCTTGCTTCTTCTGCTTTATTCAGCGCAACAAGAATATATCCTTGATGAGAATAAACATCAGCGCTTACATCCTCATATTCAAAGGCTTTTTTGATCCATTTTAATGCTTGATTATATTTGTTTTGCCGGTATAATATCCATGCTTTGGTATCATAGTACGCGGCACTTCTTTCTACTTTTAACGCCCGGTTTACCATATCCAAGGCTCTTCCCAGATCTATGTTCAGGCTAGCCAATGCATAGGCGTAATTATTTAATACGCTTACATTCTCAGGTAATGCGACCAGTAGATCTTTATAAAGATCATCCGCTTTTTCTGCATCGTTTATTTGCACATATAAATTTGCAAGATCTTCACGGGCGACCAAATTTGTTGAGTCTGAAGAGATCACTTTTATTAATAATTGTTCTGCACTCGCGTAATCTCCCAATTGCAAGCTGATCATTGCTTTCATGTGTAACCACCGGGCACCGGGTCCCAGTTTTGCGATAGCGCGATCAGCAATGGTCTCTGCTTTTTTCAAATAGTCCTTTTCCCAAAACCATAATCCGTAATATAAATAAAGGTCAGGCCCGGCATCCGGAAATTCATCGGCTCGCTTAAAATAGAACCAGACTTTATCCACGTCCCCGCGTGCCATTGCAGAAATACCCTGAAAATATGATATCCGCACATTTTCTTGCCAGCGATCTCGAATTATATCCAATATTTTATTTCCGGCTTCATAATTTTTCGTTCTGAATTGATAATCAATATAAAGAAAATACGGCGATAAAGATTCGGGCTCACGGCTTAACCAGAATTCCAGTGCGCTCAACATGCCTTCAATATTATTGCTCTCAAAAAGAGATCTCACCCAAAATTCATACAGCTTATCATTTGGCGGCACATTTCTTGCAATTTTTTCAAGATAGGGTGCGGCATCAGCTATGTGATTATCTTCAAGCATGATCTCCGCTGCGTAAATATACGACCATGAATAATTAGGTTTTAAGTCAATAAGTTCATCTAATATCTTTAAAGCACTTTCATACTGCCTGATACCGCGATAACACACGGCCAAGCGCTGAAGATACTCTGCATTATCATTGTTTGGATCGCTTTCTAATTTGTGTTGAATAATTGGAATCGCTTCTTCATAGCGCAGCTCTTTTATATACAGATCCAAAACATTAAATTGTGCCGTTTCGTCATTAGGGTCAAGCATTAATGATTTTTCAAAATAGCTTGTTGCCTGTTTGTGTTTCCCCATGAGACGATAACTTTCTCCAATTGCATTTAAGATCGTCGTCGTTGTATCAAATTCCAGTGCCTTGCGATATTCCAAATTTGCATAAGTATAATTTCCGCTTGTTCGATAAATCTCACCGTACATAAAGTGTGTTATCCCCGATGTGGGATAATGTTTTGGAGCTTTTTCCTGTGGCGTATTTATTATTAGCTCCTGCGAACCGCACGAAAGCAATAAGAAAAACGCTGTTAGACTAAATATGGTTGATTTCATACGCATCTTCTTATAATAAGAAATTATTTAGAGTAATTCATTAAAAAAGGTCATGAAAATTGTGGAAAATCTTAAGGGTCATTGGACAATGTAAGGTTTGTAAAATCCTTTATTCTCAATTCTCACAAAAATATAGCATAAGAGCATGATCTAAATTCAGCTATTCACGTCTTGGGCGTTTTATGAACTTTTTTAAGCCTTTCACATCACATTAATCCCGTTATTTCGCTCTAAAGCTATTCTGATCATCCTATTATCCTGTCCTAAAACAATCCTGTTTATCCTGTTATCTTGTCCTAAAACAATCCTGTTTATCCTGTTATCCTGTCCCAAAATAATCCCGATTATCCTGTTATCCTGTCCCAAAATAATCCCGATTATCCTGCTTGCTTTTCTGACCTGTGCATCGTAATCTTGGCGAAAGAGAGTAATCCTGCCTGCCCGCCGTAGCTCCGATTCTTCGGAGCAAAGGAGGGTTATTCTGTCAAAAAGCATTCCTGTTTATCCTGTTATCTTGTCCTAAAACAATCCTGTTTATCCTGTTATCCTGTCAAAAAGCATTCCTGATTATTCTGTTATCCTGTCAAAATAAAACATGTCAATAATAAAAACACCCCGAAAGATCGAGGTGTTAAAAACTTGAGAAAGGTTTATATCTTAACCGAGATAATCCTTTTTGTTGCATCCGCAAATACCAACGACTTTTTGTTTATATTTTACATTACCATCTGTATTCTTAACATTTGCATAATGTTTTACATAAGAGATCGGTTGTCCGCATACAGAACAGGTTTGTCCTGTCTTTTCACGGTGAGCGATCTTTGCTCCGAATGTTTGTGGTCTAGCCATTTTGCTCCTCCGCACTATTAATTGCGGGCAAATATAAGGAATTCTTGCCCAATTCCAAATTATTTATTTGTTTACCATCATGATCTGATTATTGTAATTCGGCGTTTCGATTTTATTTGTGTCCGGAAGATTAGCTTCAGTACTTGTACTGGCCATCGTCGAATGTACATTTGCTGTTGCTGCAGCAGGTATATTTATGGATTTATTTGGCTCCATACTGCGAATTTCTGCTGAAGGGATGGAATCCGGTGAATTCGGTATCACCACAGACGTGTAAACAAAGATCGATGTCGCAACAAGAAGCATCACAGCAGCTACAACGGAAATTGGCCGTGAATAATCCTGAAACATTCGGATAAAACGACTTTCTTTTTGCTCTTTGCTTTGGGCGATGCGGTTCATAAGCTTGGACTCAAAATCGGAACGGGTTTCATAACAAGGCAATGAATTGAGTTCGCTTAAAATGCTTTTCATATCAGCGAGCTTTTCTTTGCACCTGGGGCATGCGTTGATATGTTCATCTGCTTCTTGCCGTAATTTAACGTTCAGATTTGCATCGATATAATCAGACATGATTCTATCAAAACTATAACAATCCATCTATACGCAATACCTCCTATAATTTTTAAATACCATTTTAAAAATCATCAGTTTATGAAATGTTCCAATTTTTTTATTGTTCCTTTAATTCTTTCAACATTTTTTGCAAACGCAAACGACCGCGGTTAATACGACTTTTAACCGTTCCAATTGAAATACCAAGGATCTGACTTATTTCTTCATAAGATAATTGCTGTACTTCCCGCAGGATAATAACTGTTTTAAACTGGTCGGGCAGAGTATCTATGGCTTGTTGTATTTGTTTTTCGCCATAATTGGATGTGGTTTCTTTCGCCGGATCATAATCTTCTGAAGGAATTTCATATTCTTTGTCATCAAAACCCATGGTATGGATTGATATTACACGCCTGCGCTTTAAACGTCGTAATTCAGATTTCGCCAAATTTGCGGCGATCGTAAATATCCATGTGCTGAATTTCGCAATTTCACGATACATGTGAGCAGACGTATATAATTTCATCAATGTATCCTGAACAACATCTTCAGATTGCTCATACGAGTTAAGATAACGATATACAAAGTTCAATAAACGGTCTTTATAGCGTTTTACCAACTCAATATAGGCTCGTTCATCGCCTTCTTGAAAACGTTTTATAAGTTCTTCGTCGGTATATTTAATTTTATCTCTTTCCATGTCAGGCTAATATCCCTTCTAGAGTGATCATAAAATTACTTACAGAGTCACAAGAGCTTGTTTTAACTCGTCGATCAGCTTCAACCAAAGCTTTAACCGCTTTTCTCAATTGTGTTAGGGTAAAACGTGAAGCTGTGAATTTTAATTGTTCCAGTTGTTTCGGGCGATAAATTCTAACTTGTTTTGAAAGATCGGGAGAATTAATCAATCTCTGGTCTTTTAATAAAATCAATTTCCAAATATACTGATACATTGCAATGATCAAATACACATCACTTATGCCATTTTCAATGAGATTTTTGCAAATTGCAACAGCAGCGCTCTTATTTCTTTGTCCAATGGCTTCAAGTAACTGATCTATACTGTGTGTTTTTGAATATCCGCTTACCTTGCGAATATCATCCCGGGTAATGGCATGATCTTCGGGTAAATAAATATGTACTTTATCAATTTCATTGCTGAGCTTGCCCATATCCGATCCCACGTAACGTATCAACTCATTGATCGCATTTACATCAATAACCCTATTCAAATTATTAACCAAAATATCCATCACCATTAATAACTTTTCATAATCAAATGTTCTATCCTTCTTATTTACCATTTTTGCCAAATTTACTGACGCCAATGTACACACCGCATATTCTTCTGTATCAGAATATTCCACAATTTCACAGCATAAATTAC
>CAYPTO010000059.1:0-7106 GCA_964413625.1 uncultured bacterium | reverse complement strand
GATATCGTCACCATTTGTGTGGGTCAGGCAGCCTCTATGGCAGCGGTTTTACTTGCAGCCGGAACGAAAGGGAAGCGCCTTGCTTTACCAAATGCCCGCGTGATGATACATCAACCGCTAGGCGGTACGCAGGGACAGGCAAGTGATATTGAGATCCATGCAAAAGAGATCTTGTCATTACGCACAACCCTTAATAAGATCCTCAGTGATGCAAGCGGCCAGACCTTGAAGAAGATTCAAGATGATACTGAACGTGATTTTTTCATGTCTGCCGGCGAAGCGAAAGCTTACGGCATTATCGATAAAACTATCAAAAAGAAAAAATAATGGATAAACCCACAAAGATCTGCCACTTTTGCGGCAGACCCGATGAAGAAACCAATATCTTAATCAGCGGAGCTTACGGTGATACATTTATTTGTGATGAATGCATCGAAGCAGCCCATGAGATCATTCACGCTTCGGAAAATGTTGATGAGTCTTTTGAAGAACTGGATCTTAAGAAATTACCAACTCCTTCACAGATTCATGCCGAATTGGATCGATATGTGATCGGCCAGGAAAACGCAAAACGTCTGGTATCCGTTGCGGTTTACAATCACTATAAACGCATACGCAATCATCAGTCAAATGAAGATATTGAGATCGACAAAAGCAATATACTTATGCTGGGTCCCACAGGCACGGGAAAAACCCTGATCGCTCAGACCCTTGCACGTCAATTACATGTTCCTTTTGCTATTGCCGATGCAACGGTTTTGACCGAAGCGGGTTATGTTGGAGAGGATGTTGAAAACATCCTTGTACGTCTTTTACAATCTGCCGAGTACGATCCCAAGAAAGCCGAGTACGGTATTATATATATTGATGAATTGGACAAGATCGCTCGTAAATCGGCCAATCCTTCTATCACACGCGACGTTAGCGGGGAAGGGGTACAGCAATCACTCCTGAAGATACTTGAGGGTACTATCGCACATGTACCGCCCAAAGGCGGCAGAAAACATCCTGAAGCTAAAATGGTGCAGATCGATACGCGGAATATTCTCTTTATCTGCGGCGGAGCTTTTGACGGAATTGAAGATGTGATCGCGCGCCGTATAGGGAAAAAAGAGATTGGTTTCGGTGATAAACAGCAGATGGGAAAGACTTTAGACAAGAATGAGCTTCTTGCTCAAGTGGGTCCTGAAGATCTTATCGAGTATGGATTTATTCCCGAACTCGTCGGCCGTTTGGCCGTGGTAACAAGTCTAAGTGACCTTGATGCTGAGGCGATGATCAATATTTTAACACAGCCTAAGAATGCCTTGCTCAAACAATACAAACTTCTTTTAAAGCAGGAAGGAATTTCTCTGGAATTCCGCAAAAGCGCCCTGAATGAGATCGTAAAATTGGCTATGGTCCGCAAGACCGGCGCCCGTGCTTTACGGTCTGTAATGGAAGGCATTATGCTGGATCTAATGTATCGTGCACCCGATATGGAAAATGTAACAAAGGTTGTGATTGATAAAGATGTGGTGGAGGGGAAGAAAGATTATCTTTTAAGCTAATAATCCAACTGACTCAATTTTCTTAACTTTTACAAAATATAGCCCTTCGATTTCGAAGGGCTTTTTAATATGATTGTTGATTGACCCAATGAAATTATATTTAATTAAGTCAACCGGATTGACATTATTCCTCAAATTCCGGTGTCATCATTTTCCCGATAAAAATAATCGCATGCGTTTCCGCATCCTGTATGGCGTAAATAAATGGGTGGTTGAGAGTTAGTTCAATAATTATAGGTATAGAATCCCATCCTGTGATTACCGTTACGGCAGCTGCTTCGGCTCCGGTTTCATCCACACGAATAAAGGTGCTGTGGATCACTTCACTCACGGCGAAATTGTTTGCGTCTGAAAACATTGCCGACAGATCCGCATTAGTTGAAAAAGTTGTTTCCAAGCCAAGATCACTTAATTGCTCGGCTAAATAGTATTTATGAGATTCTTGAAATTTAGGTATTTTCAATATAACATCATGTTGATAAGAGTATTCCATCCACGTGTTCCATTGGTCTACATCAAGTTCTGCTAAAAGGTCATCGCAGGATTGATCAAGAGGCATAATACACACCATTTCGTAGCAGCTGTTTTCCTTAAATGGTATACGGATCAACTGGAGATGATCATCACTGTAAGATTTCATCTTCCAAGGTTCTTCTTCAGTCCCTCCCAGCATCATTTGACAGGATGTCGAATCACTTTCATCCGTATTTGTATAAAAGATTTCAGCGTGTGTATCTTTTGTATCAAAGCCATTCAGCCAGTTGCCTTTGAAATAGGTTGCATTGGCTAAGGCGGCCACTATCCCATCCATCAGATCACTTGGACTGACCGCAAGAGGTATTTTTCCATTTGTATTATCCGATGCCCACCGGTTGATCACATCCGCAGCATGGTTAGGGTCATTGAAATCAAGATCAGAAACTTCAGCGTCAAAATATGTATTCAGAACAGAAAGATAGGTTTCCCGTGGATGAAGGTAAGGCATATACCAAAAAGCATGTGCCAGGGAAATATTGACACCACTGTCAAGGTACTTGAGATAATTACCGAAATCCTTGTAGAGCTGAAGAATTTCTTCATTCGTGTAGTCATTCAGATAAAAGACATTTTGAATTTCTTCCGCTGTAATGGTCCCTGTCCCGGGGTAAAGCAATCCGAAAGCATAAACCATACTAAGTGGTGAAATAAAAATATTACCATTTTTGTTTTTAATGATCTCACTTAATATATCGAAAGAAAAAAGGTTTATCGAATTTGCAAAATCATCGTATAAAGAGACGGCATTAACGGAAGAAGATAAATATCCGTAGAGTTCCGGTGTGTCGGAAGCAGTATAAGTCACAATATCAGGTTCAACCGTGATAGAACAATTTTTAGTAACACTAAATGCATAGGGTAATGATGATGATACGGATGCCGCTTTTGTGGAACCGCTTAACGGTGCAGCAGCCAAAATGGAATCCTGATCGTTCAATACAAGGAACTGCGTTAGCTCATAATTTCCCGCCATGACCTTAATATTACTTGTAATATAATCATCGTTTCCCTGAGGTTTGAGGTTTGCAAGAACTTGTCTCGATTCCCCATTAGAATTCTGATAGATAAGTGATATGGTTTCAGGCCTTACATCCGGCATGTTGATCTCAAAATTAAAAAAACCGGTTGCAAAATCAGGAGGTTCAAATATCTGACAAGATGAAATAGTCAGAAGAATAATAAATAAGGTACTTATTTTTTTCATATTGAATCCTTGTAAATGTAATATTCAATATTAACAAAAAAAGATCATTCGGCAAGGAAATATTATCAAAAATCCAACTGACTCAATTTTCTTAACTTTTAGAATAAATTAAGCCCTTCAGTTTTGAGGGGCTTTGTGTTTTATGGAAGGAAATCATTAATCCGTGCGACTCCCCATAATGTTTTCTTCAAGAAAAAAATGAGTTTGGGTCAAACTTTTTATAATAGATTGAGTCAATGTAATTTTATCTCTCCCAAAAATAAAAGCCTTGAAAATGTCACCTCAAGGCTTTTGAATTATATTAATTCTTTGGAAGGATATATCTTTACTCAATCGTTGGTTCCGACATGACACCTAAAAATATAATAGCATTTGTCTGTGTATCCTGAATAGCGTAGATGAAAGGATGGTCCAATTTTACTTCGATAGCCTCCGGTCCAATCGATGTGCGATTAATAATTATCACTGTAACTGCCGCGGCTTCGGCACCTGATTCGTCCACAGATATATAAGTATCTTGCAAAACTTTACTAACAAATAAATCATTGAGATCTTCGAACATTCCATTTAAATCGGGGGCAATGAATAAATTTGTTAGTCCGAGAGCTTTTAAGGGGTTGTTCATTTCGTATTTGTATGATTCTTTAAACTTTGGCAATTCAAGAATAACGTCCGTCGCTTGCGCTAAATTCATCCAGGTATTCCATTGATCATCATCTAAGTTTATTAAAAGTTCATCGCAACTTTCTTGCTTGGGCATGATACAGGTCATTTCGTAGCGCGAGTTATCTTTGAAGGGAATGCAAATAATTTGAATATCGCTATTGGCGTAATAGTCCATATTAAATGGGTCGTCTGAAGTACCTCCACGCATCATGCTACATTCAATAAATGCGCTTTCATCTGTTTGGGTGTAAAATATTTTGCTTTCAGTATCACTTTTATTAAAACCGTTTATCCATTTACCTAAAAAGTAAGTGGCATTGGCAAGGACTGCCGCAGTTTGTTCTGAAAACATTGACGGATCCACAATATTTTTAATTTTGTTATTCGTATGATCTGCTGCCCATTGATTGATTACTTCAGCTGCGTTGACAGTGTTCGTGAAATCCATATCCGAGACTTCGGTGTTAAAGTAGGTATCTAGAACATTTAAATAGGTGCTGGTGGGGTGATAGCCGGCCTTATACCAAAATGCGTGAGCAAGCGATAGATTAACACCTTCATCAAGTGTTGTAAGGTAAGTACCGAAATCCTTGTAAAGTTGATACAGACCTGCATCTTCGGGGAAATCGTTTAAGTAAAAGACATCTCTTAGGGATTGAGTGGTTTCGCCACCACTTCCGGGATACAGTAAGCCGAAAGCGTACATCATACTGACAGGAGAGATAAAAACATTTCCACTATCTCCTTTTATGATCTCGCGTATCAGGTCGAATGAGAAGTTGTTGATGGAACGTCCAAAATCGTCATATAGACTGATAACATTGACAGTTTCTGAATTGTAACCAAAGGTCTCGGGTGTATCGCTTGCTGAATAAGGGAGAATCTCGGGGACCAAGATATAAGTTTCATCCTTTTCAATTCTAAAATTGATCGGTAGTTCTTCACTGACTTCAGAGGCTTTACTTGAACCATTTACCGGCGCTGCTGCGATAATTGAATCTAAGCTATTTATAACTAAAAATTGTTTTAGTGTATAGTTACCCGTGTTCAGGTTGATAGTATTTGTTGTATATAAACCATTATTGGCCGATGCGAATTTTAATAATTCTGTTCTGATCTCACCTTTACTGTTCTCATAAATTACCGAAACAGCTGAGGGAGTGTCATCATCAAGTTCTGTCTCAAAGTAAAGATTACCTGTCGCTTTTTCTCCCAAGAAGGAAAATAATTGACACGACGCCAAAACCAAAAGCAATGCCAATAAAATACATATCCTTTTCATCTCATACTCCTTGTAAATGTATAATAGATAATTAATTAAAAAGATATCAACTATACAAGACAAAACAATAAGGAATTGTTCCGAATAAAAATCGGGCTCGACATGTCGAGCCCCTACTAACTATTAAATGCTTTAAATATTAAACCTGATATTCAGGATGTCTCCGTCCTTCACAATGTATTCTTTTCCTTCAAGATGGACCAAGCCCTTAGCTTTTGCTTCGTTCATACTACCTTCGTGTATGAAATCATCATAGGCGATGACTTCTGCACGGATAAAACCTTTTTGCAGGTCACTGTGGATCGCTCCCGCAGCTTCCGGAGCCGTGGCGGGTGTGTGCAAATTCCAGGCACGGACTTCATCTTCACCCACAGTGAAAAACGAAATAAGTCCAATGGCTGCATAGGAGGTCGCGATAACATGGTTGATAGCCGGTTCATCGATCCCGAGTTCTTCCATGAACATGGCTCGTTCATCGGCATCAAGTTCTTGTATTTCCTTTTCAGCTAATGCAGAAACGGAGGTGACAGGTATTTTTGGAAGCTTCTCTTTAAAGGTCGATTCATACTCCAAACGGGTGGCATAATGAGCTTCATCACAATTTAAGACTGCCATAAGAGGCTTCTGTGAAAGCAACTGAAAACCTCTGATCAATTTGTCTTCGCTGTCCGTTATTTCGATCTCACGCAAGGGAATATTTTCTTCGAGGGTATTCTTGCATTTTACCAGGATGTTCTCTTCATGAGCATCGTATTGAGGCGCGGAACGTGTTTTTAGGTGTTTTACTTTATTTAATCGTGTTTCAACGACCAGAAGATCGGAAAAGATCAGATCTTCTTCAAGATGATTAAGATCGGCGACGGGATCAATGGTAGCGGGAAGTCCCTCGCCATTATAACCATCAAAAAGCTGAATGACCGCAACAAGACTATCGGTCTGACGAACAGCTTCCAGATATTTGGCCGCCTGATCTGTGCGCATACTGGTTGGAATACCCATCACATCGATACAGTCAAAATAAGCAAAGGTTGTTTTCTTGGGATTATAAATTTCCGATAAGCGATTGATACGCTCATCGGGAAGGGTGACTTGACCGCGATGGTATTCAGCCATGCCGGTTTTTACAGATTCATACTTGCCTTGGGTTAGCAATTCAAAAAGAGTGCTTTTCCCCGAATATTTTAAGCCGATAAAACCTAACTGCATATTATCCTTTCGCAGGTAATGAATTTATATATGATATGATAAGTGCGCGGGTGGCATCAATACCTCGACTATGTGTGCGCTCAACACCATGAGAGGCGGAAACTCCCGGACCGATCAGCCCAACTCTGATATCTTTGCCCGAACGCAATAATGCTGTGCCGTCACTGGAGTAATATGGAAAGACATCAACGGTATAGGCAATATTGTTTTCCGATGCAAGCATTTCGAGAGTTCTTCTCAATTGAAGATCATAAGGTCCGGCGGCATCTTTTGCACAGATTGATACTTTTACTTCATCGCCGGTCACGCCATCCCCAACAACACCCATATCTGCAACGAGCAGATCTTTTACCGAATCGGGCAAGCCGGCAGGGCAGCCGTTACCGACTTCCTCATAATTGGAAAAATAAAAGCCGACTTTTTTATTTTTAAGAGCATCAAGATCGTTCAGAAGAATATCCAACATTATACCGGAGCAGGCTTTGTCATCAATAAACCGGGATTTCAAAAAACCGGTATCCGTGATCTCCAGTCGCGGATCATAAACCACAAAATCGCCAACAGAGATCCCTAATTCTTTAACATCATCTTTAGATTGTACCAGGGCGTCGAGCCGGATATGCATATTTGCCATGCTACGTTCTGTGCTTTTAATATTCTT
>CAYPTO010000058.1:4540-7267 GCA_964413625.1 uncultured bacterium | reverse complement strand
ATATCTTCAAAACCACGGCTTTCATTTACAAAGGTTAGTGAATCTTCATTAGTGATCGGGCTGTAGGGATAAAAGTAATCATCCATGTGAATACCATCAATATCATATCGGCATACGATATCCATGAATACACGCAGGATATATTTTCGCACTTCCTCTTTACCGGGATCCAAAATTCCCACACTTTTAAAATTCAACAGCCAATCAGGATGTTGTTTTGTAATATGTTGGTCCGATATAAAATTTGCGCTGTCTGCTTTTGAAGGATCTTTGACCGCACGATAAGGATTCACCCAAGCATGTAATTCCATTCCTCGTTTATGGGCTTCCTCAATAGCAAATGTCAGCGGATCCCATAATGAATCAGCTGAAGGACCTTTCCCTTGTGTACCGCTAAACCAGTATGACCATGGTTCATAGGGTGAATTATACATTGCATCACATGCGGGACGTACTTGAAATAAAACTGCATTTATCCCATTCTGCTGAAATATGTCCATATACTTAATCAGATCAGCCTGTTTCTTAGCTTCAGAATCAAATTTGTTTTCAGGCCAATCAATATTTGCGACAGTAGATAGCCAAACACCGCGAAATTCCTGTTTGGGAGCATCAGCAGGTTTTGCAGATATAAAAATTACAAGCATACTTAACAGTATGGGGCGCATAAATATTTTCATAATCATCCTTAAATTATTTCTTTAATTTCTCCGCAATAGGGCCCAGAAGTGACATATCAATATGATCCACATCTTTGAGAAGATCTTCTTTGTTCTTGGAATCCTTAACCATTTTATCGAGCATGTTGAACAGAAATGTATCTTTTCGGTTGAATTCAGCTCTGATCTTTCGACCACCAAGTCCGACGATTTGTTCATCATTTAAATTCATAAAATTAAGATTTTTCCTTACCGATTCTCTGTAATAGTTTTGATTCTCGGCTTTTTCTCCACCTACTGCTAATATCATCAGATCAATAGACCCAAGAAGTTTCTTGTTTTTTGAGATCCATTTTTTGGCACTTAATTTACCAATACGAATATTTGAGGCTATAACGATCTTTTGCTTATCTGTCAAATGTTTTAATTTTGTCTCGGAACAGGACTGAACCGGCCATCCCAATAATTGACCGAGTTTCTCAGCATATGCTCTTGTAGTTCCATAAACAGAGCTATAAACGATTAAACCGGACATATTTTACTCCTTTCGCTATTTAACGAGAGTTTCAAACCCTTGTTTTTTCATATTGAAAAAGATAATGACACCCGATATGATCGCCAACGCAAAATACAATACGGCTGACCACCATTCAAGAAAAAATACCTTGCCAAGTCCAAAAAGAAAACTATAAACAAGCAGCACACCGGCTCCCCATGAAATGAACATTCTGCCAAATCCCGTATCACTTATTACTTCTGGCATTTGAGCTGATATTTTTTTCCAGCCGATACCACCTGGATGAACTTTTGCATAGAATTTTTTTAATGTCTTTTCATCTGATGGTTTGGTTAAAAATGTTACAATTACCCAGACCAAGGTCGTACCGAATATGGTGGGATATAATGTCATAGGTGATTCCAATCCATAAGCGCGAGCAATGGGATAAATTATCAGAGGTACTATCATTGCAGCGATCTCTGACCAGGCATTGACTCTCCACCACCACCAACGAAGAATCAGGACTAAGCCCAAACCGGCAGAAGCATTGATAATAAATTCCCAGGCACCTGATATCGTGGTAAGCAAGAAACGCGTTACCAGTAAAGAGATCAGGATCAACAAGAACATGGTCAAGCGGGAAATTAAAACATAGTGCTTTTCATCTGCTTTCTTTCGAATAAACCGTCTATAAAAATCATTAATCATATAGGAGGTTCCCCAATTTAATTGGGAGGATATGGTGGACATATAAGCGGCAAGAAACACGGCGATCAATAGACCTAATAAGCCTTTGGGTAAATATCGTACCATTAATTTCGGATACATACGTCCCGGATCAACGGTGTTCTCATATTTTTCATAATAGGCTTTGAATTCTTCAGTCTGATATGACGGATCGTCGGATCTCATAAGTGAGGGACTATGGAAAGCCTTTTTTGCCATGATATACATTTGAGGATCTTGAACCTGCATTTGAGCCGGATTATCAGCTCGCGGTAAGATCACCAAAGCCGATAAAGCAACCAAAATCCATGGCCAAGGACGAATAGTATAATGAGCGATCGTAAACCAAAGGGTTGCAAAGAGACTGTGTTTTTCATCTTTAGCAGACATCATGCGTTGCGCAATATAACCGCCGCCACCGGGATCTGCACCCGGATACCAGGTTCCCCACCATTGCAATCCAATGTGAGCAATAAATGCTCCCACGGTCAAGGCCATGGCTCCACCCGTTATACCTTTGGCCGTCACATTACCGATCCTCGGAACAAACTCGATCAATTCCGGACGAAGTTTTGTTTTCAGCATGGCCAACCCACCGACCTCGGGTAAGCGAACCACAATAATCGCGAACACAATACAGCCGGCGATCGCAAACAAAAACTGGAAGCTATCTGTCCGAGAAGTTCCTACCAGTCCTGATGCCGAAGCATAGATCGCAATAATCACAGCAGTAATACAAACCAAAAGAAAAGCATCAATCTCAGGAATAGTTACAACAAAGATCTTTTCCATAGCTTTGTTAACCCAACCCAGGATGATTACATTCATAAATAGACCCAGGTA
>CAYPTO010000058.1:0-4530 GCA_964413625.1 uncultured bacterium | reverse complement strand
TCTTATTTCTAAAAATTCCACATCGGTCATCACTCCCGAACGGCGCCATAAACGGGCAAAAAAGAATACAGTCAACATGGCACCAATAGCCATATTCCACCATAACCAGTTGCCTGCAATACCATTTTTAGCGACTAATTCCGTTATGGCAAGAGGCGTATCTGCCGCAAAGGTCGTTGCAACCATTGCTGTTCCCGCCAACCACCAAGGAAGATTTCTTCCGGAGAGAAAAAATTGATCTGTCCCCTGGCTGGCTTTTTTGGAATAAAAAGCTGCAATACCGAATATCACAAAGAAAAACAACAGGATAACGCTGTAATCCAACCAATGTAAATTCATGTTCAAACTCCTTACATAATTATTCAAATTTTACTCTGAATTCTAATTAAAAAAAAATAAATAGCAAAAGACAAAATGCATTAATTAAGATATGGGCTTAATGGTAATTACCAAACTTAATGTTTACATCAAATTTGATTACTGTTCACTGTTCACCGTTCACTGTTTACTGTTATCTCATCGACCATCAGGTAGTCCACTGCGTGGCGCCAGCCGGAAAATTTTACTGCTTATTTCCCAGCTTATCAAAATATTCCATCAATCTAAACTGAAATTCGTTTTCAATAAATTTCTGTATCCTTTCAAATGCATGCATTTGTGCATTTTCGGTATTAGTTGAGCCTTCTCTGCCGTTTTTCATCATTGAAAGACCGATCACATTTTGATAATCGGTCATTATCAGCTGAAATTCCCACGAGACGAAAGACAACGATTTTTGATCAATATCAATATCTTTTATCATAGCTTTAGCACGAATATTGAGTAAACCGTCTTTTTCAACCGTGTTAAATCCAACTTTATTTATGGCAGTTCGTAAGGCTTGTTTAACCCTGTCATTCTTATCTCCTTCAACAAGGATAACAAAACGTATATTTTCCGCCGCTTTATCTTTCAATTCACCCAGTTCGGCAAAAGTATAAATTGGATTAATCCCAACGCCCGGGATCAAAACATCAAGTTGTTCTCGCATCATCAAATTCCGTCCCGCCGTTAACCATGCTATCGTATAGTAATGATATTTTTCAACCGCTTCATTCGTACTATAAGCCATGCGAACATAGTATTCAATATTTTCTTGTTCTCGCTTTATTCTGTCAATTAATATACGGGCAGTCTCAGACCGTTGAATATATCCCAGAGTATAAAAAGATTTACTTTTTCTATCCCAAACAGGTTCTTTAAAATTGATATTAACAAGGTGCTGGTCCGAGATCAAACGAGCCGTCTCTTCAGAGAATTCATAAAAGTTCTCAGATATATTTCTCATATCTGAAATACTTTCATAACGTTCTAAAATATTTTTTTCAACTGTAATATGAGTGCTGAATATTTGTGCCATATTGATTGTAGCTTGTTCAATGGCTTTTTCAGGTGTTCCGCCCCAGCCTTTTGATACAATATAATCTTTATCGGGAAAATATTCATCGCGTTTTGTGTACCAATCGGGTAATGACCCGGAACAGTTCCAAATCACGATGAAGGTTAACAAAAGAATGATGTGTCGTTTCATGGCATATCCTTGATGTTCATTCGAATGATGATGCATAACAAAATATAATGAATAATTTGCGGTATTTATTCAGAATACGCAAACACTAATTCTTTCTAATTTTCTGTCTTTTATTTGTTCATTGCCCGATGTAAATTTGTTATACGATAAAAAGTTGGAGAGTAAATGAAAACTTACATAAGCTATAAAGAAGCAATAACACTTCTTGACAAGTATCTTAAAACCGAATATTTGCGGTTCCATTCAAGAGAGACTGAGGTCATCATGCGGTCCCTGGCAAAATATCTTGGCCAAGATGAAGAATTTTGGGGGATCACAGGACTTTTACATGATCTTGATCTCGATGAGATCGGTGAAAATATTCAGCGACATGGTGAACATACGGTAGAGATTTTGAAAAACGAAGGATATGATATTCCGGAACTCTTTAATGCAATCCTTTCTCATGTGGAAGGAATTGAGGGAGTTTCTCATAAACGTCGAACAGACTTTGAATTTATTCTTGCCGGTGCCGAAAATATCACGGGATTAATCACAGCTTATGTTATTTTACGACCTGAAAAAAAGATTGATGGCGTTAAAGTTAAATCCATCATGAAAAAATTCAAATCCCCTGCTTTTGCAGCAAAGGTAAATCGAGAGTTTATACGCAATGCGGCAGAACATGCCGGTATGGAATTAAATGAATTTATAAGATTGTCGATCGAAGCAATGTCAGGAATCGCTGATGAAACGGGCATGTAGTAAGTCCTAATTATTATTCAATTGTTCTTCGATGATACTGATTAAGCTTTTTATGTTAATGGGTTTAGATATACGCTCATCCATAGTGTCCTCAATTTCTTTATTTCTTGCAAAATCAAATGTCTTGTCAGTAATTCCAATAATGGGTGTTTCGGGGGAAATCTTTCTTATAGCCTCAATTGTGTCTTCATCAAATCCGGGCATATCTATATTTACCAGTAATATTCCGGGTTTATATTGGTGTATGAATGATGAAATATCCTTTGCTTTAAATGCACGGATCACCTGATATTTTCCTGTAAGGACTATATTCAAGAGGACAAAACTGCTTTCATCGTCCTCCGCTATCAATATCCTTACTTTCTTTTTATTTTCATCACTTATTTCATTTTCTTTAGCAATAGGCTCTACTTCGTCGATCATGATCTTTGCTTTTTTATATTTCAATATAAAATAAGCACATGTACCTTTCCCGGGCTTAGATTCCAACCAAATTTTACCACCCATTTTTTCAATTATGGCCTTAGAGATCGATAAACCCAACCCTGTACCGGAAGAAAAAGGATCCACTTGAACAAAACGATCAAATACTTGTTCTATCATGTTTTCGGGAATCCCGATACCTGTATCACGCACATAGAATTCAAGATTGTCGCGATTTAAATTAAATCCTAACTCAATCTTCCCTTGGGGTGTAAACTTTTTAGCGTTAGAAAGCAAATTCCTAATAACCCGGGTCAAATTAATCTTATCGATTTGGACATTGATATTTTGAACTTCTGCCAAGGATAAAGTTACAGTGGGTGCTAATGTTATTCGTTCTTGCACTAGAATATCATTACATAATGTCATCAAATTACAAGGAACCTCTTTTATACTTAAAGAATCCGCTTCTATTTTAGAAATTTCCAAAATATCATTGATCAATTTTAACAGAAGATCGTTATTTTCATTAATAAAAGATAAATATTTGCGTTTATCTTCAATACTCAGATTCTCTCTACCCAATAGATTGGAAAAACCGACAATACCATTTAGAGGAGTTCTGATCTCATGACTTATATTTGAAATAAAAGCAGATTTCAAACGATCTGATTCCTCTGAACGTTCTTTTGCTTTAATGAGTTCTTTTTCCTGTTTTTTACGTTCGTCAATATTCATCATAAAGCCATTGATCATCAAACCTTTGCCGTTCTCATCTCGTGAAACAACCACTGCACGGATTTCCACCCAGATGTCTTTCCCGAAAAAAGACATCCTCATTTCGTGTAATATGGTATCTTGTTCTCCATTTACAGCTTTATTTAAAGTTTCAATAAAACCATCTTGATCATCCGAATGAATAGAATTTAAATAGTAGCTCGATTCTATCGGATTTTCTTTAAGGGTTTTAGGATCAATATCAAGCGCAAGCCAAAAGTTGTCGTCTTTTAATAGGACATTATTTACAAGGTCCCATTCCCAGTATGAATTCTTACTGTTCAATAGAGTTTCATTTAGGCGGGTCTTACTTATCCTAAGCTCTATCTCCTGTTCCCTTCTTTTGGATACATCAGTAATAATTGCATATACATAATCATTACCGCCTTCTTTTAAAATATTTAAGATCACTTGAGAATAAAATTTACTCCCATCCCACCTGAACATTTCCAATTCGAAGGGAGCTTCTAATAAATTTTTGATATTACTTTTCAATTTTTCGTAATTATCAAAATATTTTTTAAGTGGATAATGTTTAAAATGTTCTTCATGGATCTTAAACATTTCAAGAGCTTTATCATTAAAACTTGTAACAATACCCGTTTTCAGTTCGAAAATAACAATAGCATTATTTGCCTGTTTGAAAAGAATATTATATCTGTCTGCCAGACGCTTAGTTTTACGTGCCATTTTTGTTCGTTGAATTTCATAATTTCGATATCTAAAATGGTAAATTAATAGCATCCCAAAAAGTAAAAATAAAAGAATAATCAGGACTAAAGTGAACAGGAAATATGTTCGATATTGATCGTATATTGTCTCGGGTTTATTAACAATAATAGCCTCTGATGGAATATCACATAATTTTATATTCCATTTCTTTAATTGCTCCCAATTAAAACAGTATTTATTCTTATCTTCTATAGAAGAAATATTCTCAAGTATTTCGCCAAATAATATTTGAATACATTTTTCAGCGGCCAATTCACCCTGTATCGTTGAAACAGAAACCAAGC